>DASUXP010000001.1:0-3965 GCA_036377835.1 Sphingomicrobium sp.
GTCGACACGATGGACCACTTGCGCGGCGACGACCTTCGCCAGGCCGCGGTGGTGATGGCCGGGATGCTGCTCGCCGCTGCGAACAGCGACAAGGAAATCCCGCGCCCGCCGCTGCCGACGCAGCCGGTGCCGACCGATCCCTTCTCCTACCCGGACCCCGACCAGTAAGAGATGCCGGCCGGCCTCGCGCTGAACGAAAAGCGGCTCGACGCCGACGAGCGAAGTTTTAAGGCTTAAATTCGGGCTCGATGGAGGCAGGGATGAATGGACGGAGACCTTTCACGACGATTGCGGCGATCCTCTTCGCGATTATGGCCCTGGTGCACATCTACCGGCTGGTCACCCACTTCCAGATCATCGTCGGAAGCCACTCGGTGCCCGAATGGGTGAGCATTTTGGCGATCGTGGTGACGGGCGGGCTGTCGCTGATGCTGTTTCGAGAGAGCCGGTAGCGATCAGTCTTCCCAGCGCTCGAGCGCCGGGCCGAGCGCGCGCTCGAGCGGGCCGAGCCATTGCTCGAAGCGGCGCCATTGCTCCGCCGAATCCGCGCTGATCGGGCGGCGGACCTGTTCCGCGCTCGGGGTCCGCACCGCGCGCTTGGTCTTGTGGAAATCGAGGCACGCCTTGTCGAAGGGCAGGTCGAGATAATCGAGCAGGCGCCGGATCTCGCCTTCCGGATCGGCGACCAGCTTTTCGTGAATGACTCGATGGATGGCGCCGGGGGCGACCTCGTCGAAGTGGCGCATCAGGCGCACATAGTCCCGGTAGTAGGCCCCGATATGCTCGAGGTCGTAGGAGAATTCCTGGCCGCGGGCGAAGTGGTGGCGGAAGTTCGACCAGCCGGCCGCAAGCGGGTGGCGGCGAACGTCGACGATCTTCGCATTGGGCAGGATCAGCTTGATGAAGCCGACGTGCGCCCAGTTGATGGTCATCTTGTCGGTGAAGCGCGGGCGGTCGGTCTTGCGCTGCACACGAGTGCGCTCGAGGTACAACTCGCCGAGGTGGCTCAGCTCTTCCGCGGAAAGATCGGCGAGCACCCCGGGATAGCGCTGCCACGCGCCTTCGCTGGCGCGGCGCTCGTCGCTTTCGAGGCTGCGCGCCAGGGTGACGATGTCGCTGAGTTCGGCTGTGCCTTCGACTTGCGGATGGCTGGCGAGAATCTGCTCGACCAGCGTGGAGCCGGCGCGCGGCAGCCCGACGATGAAAATCGGGTCGCGCGCAGGAAAGCCGCTGTCCGCGTGCGCGGCGAGGAACTCGCTCGTGAACAGGCGCTCGGCCTCGTCGACGAAGTTGGTGACGCTTTGCGGCTGGTGCTGGAGCTCGGCCGCGCGGATCGCGCTTGCCTGCTCATATTCGCGGAAGGCGCCTTCGTCCTCGCCGCGATCCTCGAGGGCCTTGCCCAGCGCGAAATGGAGATAGAGCCGGTCGAGCGGGGCGAGGAAGCGATCGTCGCTGGCGCGGCGAATGGCGCCGACATCGTCGTCGGCGAAGGCGAAGGTCTTGAGGTTCGAGAGCCGCCACCAGGCCTCGGCCGCGCCCGGGTTCAGCTCCAGCAGCCGGCGGTAGGTGGCGACGGCCTCGTCCTGCTCGCCGACCGTATGCAACAGGTAAGCGAGGCTCATCAGCAGCTCCTGGTCGTCAGGGCGCTCGGCGAGGCCGCGGCGGTGGATCGCGATCGCCTCGTCATAGCCGCCGGTGCGCGACAGGATGGTCGAGCGCAGGCTCTGCACCTCAGCAAAGTCCTGGAGCTCGTGTGAAAGCCGGTCGAGCTCGGCGAGCGCCTCGCCGAAGCGGCTCTGCTGGTTCAAGGCCATGGCAAGGTGCAGCCGCGCATATTCGAAGCCGGGGGCCAGCTCGAGCGCCTGGCGGAACACCCGCTCGGCCTCGACCGGCAGGCCGGCGCGCGCGGCGACTTCGCCGAGCATGCGGATGGCGGCGACGTCGTCGGGGCGCTGGCGGAGGACCTGGCGGAGGACGCCCTCGGCTGTGGCGAGATCGTCCGACACCAGCGCCTGCCCGGCGCGCTGCAGTGCAGGGTCGGCGCCTGATGCCTGGATCGCCGACAGCTCCGCCTCGTTGGCTGCGGAATCCTCGCCCAGGCGGCGCAGCGCCAAGCCGAGCAGGCGGTAAGCGTCGGGAAGGCCGGGAAAGGCGGCGAGGAGTTGGCGCGCACGCTCCGCCGCGGCTCCAGGGTCCTTGTCCAGCAGGCCGCGGCCCTCGGCGAGGGCTGCCGGGATTTGGGTCGGGTCGAGTTGTTCGGTGGCCATGCTCGGACGGACGCTAGCGGCCTAGACGTTGAAGCGAAACAGCAGGACGTCGCCGTCGTTCACGACATACTCCTTGCCCTCGGAACGGAGCTTGCCGGCGTCGCGCGCTCCGCTTTCGCCGCCGTATTTCACATAATCGTCGTAGGAGATGGTCTCGGCGCGGATGAAGCCGCGCTCGAAGTCGGTGTGGATCTCGCCCGCGGCTTCGGGCGCCCGGGCGCCGTCGTGGACCGTCCAGGCGCGCGCTTCCTTGGGCCCCGCGGTATAGAAGGTGATGAGCCCGAGGAGCTTGTAGGCGGCGTGGATCATGCGGTTGAGCCCGGTCTCGTGGAGGCCGAGGTCGGCGAGGAAGGCATCGCGCTCCTCGGCGGGGAGGGTGGCGATCTCGGCCTCGATCGCGGCGGAGATGACCACCGCCTCGGCGCCTTCGGCCTGCGCACGGTCGAAAACGCGCTCGCTGTGCGCATTGCCGGTCGCCGCCTCGCCCTCGTCGACGTTGCAGGCGTAGAGGACCGGCTTGGCGGTCAGCAGCTGCGCCCGCTGCAATGCCTTCGCCTCCTCGGCGTCCTTCGGCTGCGTCAGGCGCGCGGGCTTGGATGCGCGGAGAAGGTCGAGCGCCTGGCCGAGCACCGACGCTTCGATCTTCGCTTCCTTGTCGCCCTGCTGCGCCTTCTTGACGAGATTGGGGACTCGGCGTTCGAGGCTGTCGAGGTCAGCGAGCATCAGCTCCGTCTCGACCGTCTCCGCGTCGGCGATCGGGTCGACGCGCCCCTCGACATGGGTCACGTCGCCGCCCTCGAAGCAGCGCAGCACGTGGACGATCGCATCGACCTCGCGGATGTTGGCGAGGAACTGGTTGCCGAGGCCCTCGCCCTGGCTGGCGCCGCGGACGAGGCCGGCAATGTCGACGAACTCGATCTGGGTCTCGATCTCCTGCGCCGATCCGGCGATCCGCTTGATCTCGTCGAGGCGCGGGTCAGGCACCGCGACGCGGCCGACATTGGGCTCGATGGTGCAGAACGGATAGTTCGCCGCCTGCGCCGCGGCGGTCTCGGTAAGCGCATTGAAAAGCGTCGATTTGCCGACGTTCGGAAGGCCGACGATGCCGCAGCGGAAGCCCATGGTCACTCCATCAGTTCGTCATCGCGAGGAGCGTAGCGACGCGGCGATCCAGCTGCTGGATTGCTTCGCTGTCGCTCGCAATGACGGAAAGTCGTCGAGCCCTTAGCCGCGCGGGTCGAAGCTTGCCAAGAAGGCAAGCACCTCGCGCTGGCTGCAAAGCACGATGTGCCGGCGGGCGAAGCGCGCGAGCCTGGCGTCCGTGCGCTTGCGCGCGTGCCTCGGGAAGGTCGCGGTATAGACGAGGAACTCGAGGTTGAGCTGCTCGGGGCAGCCCTCCGCCATATCGGCGCGGACGCGCCCGTGGGAACTCGCCACGCGCTTCAGGATTCGCCAGACGCAGCGCCAGGCGGGAAGGCGGATGTCGATGACCGTGTCGGCGCGATCGAGGCGGCGTTCGAGCGAGCCGCTGTAATTGCCGTCGATGATCCACCGGTCACCGGCGACGATCTCGGCGAGGCGGCGATCCCATTCGTCCGCCGGCGTTTCGACCCAGCCCGACCGCCAATATTGCTGGTCGAGGTGGATCAGCGGCAGGCCCGTGCGCCGCGCGAGCTCGGTCGCCAGCGTCGACTTGCC
>DASUXP010000002.1:0-10861 GCA_036377835.1 Sphingomicrobium sp.
TTCCCGCGCGAAGTTCGCGGCTTGGCGGGTGAGCAGCTTCGCCAGCTCCGCAAAGGCCGGGTCGCGCCTGGGCAGATCGTTGAGCGACGCATAGCTGGTATAGCCGGCGTAGCGATGCTCGCGGCTCCAGCGGCGCCCCGCCTCGTCCTCCACAGCGAAGCTGCGGATCGAGCGGGCGAGGTGGGCGAGCAAGCGCTGGTCGTTAAGCTCCTGCTCATAGAGGCGGCTGACGAACATGCTGCGCATCATGACACCCCCGTAGAGTCCTGATATCCGGGGCGGAAGAGGGGTTGGTATGGCGGACGTCTTCGTGTCGTACGCGCGGCCGGACGAGCCGCAGTCGGAGCGCGTCGCCGAGGCGCTGCGCGCGGCCGGCTATCGCGTGTGGCGCGACGATGAGCTCCCCGCGCACCGTGCTTATTCCGAAGTGATCGAGGAACGGCTGAAATCGGCCAATGCGGTGGTCGTGCTATGGTCGGCGGACGCCGCCAAGTCGCAATGGGTGCGGGCCGAGGCCGATGCGGCGCGCGGCCTCGGCACCTTGGTTCAGGTGAGCGTCGACGGGTCGATGCCGCCGATGCCGTTCAACCAGATCCAGTGCGCGGACCTCAAGGAGTGGACGGGCGACGCCCAAGCGCCGGGCTGGCGCAAGCTGCTGGCGAGCGTCGAGGCGCTGGCGGGCGCAGCGGATGGCGCGGCGAGGGAGCGGCGGCAAAGCGCGCGGCCGGTGTCGATCTGCGTCCTGCCCTTCGCCAACATGAGCGGCGACGCCGAGCAGGAATATTTCAGCGACGGGATCAGCGAGGACATCACCACCGACCTGTCCAAGGTGTCGGCGCTCGAAGTCATCGCGCGCAACACGGCGTTCCAGTTCAAGGGGCAATCGGTCGACGTGTCCGACGTCGCCGAGAAGCTCGGCGTGAGCCATGTCCTCGAAGGCAGCGTCCGCAAGTCGGGCAACCGGGTGCGGATCACCGCCCAGCTGATCGACGGCCGGAGCGGCGGCCACGTGTGGGCCGACCGCTACGACCGCGACCTCACCGATATCTTCGCCATCCAGGACGAGATTTCGAAAGCGATCGTCGAGGCGCTGAAGGTCAAGCTGCTGCCCGACGAGAAGAAGGCCATCGAGTCCCGCGGAACGACCGACCCCGAGGCCTACAACCTCTATTTGATGGCGCGGCAATATTGGATCAGCGGCAATTGGGGCGACACGCGCCAGCTCGAGCTGGTTATTCGCGTGTGCCGGCGGGCGGTCGAGATCGATCCCCAATATGCCCGCGCCTGGGGCCTGCTCGCGCTCGCCCAATGTATTCTGCACCTCACTTTCGCCGGCTGCGACGAGGACGGGATGACGGCCGCGAACCGCGCCCTGTCGATCGATCCGAACGTCGCCGTGGCGCATTGCGTCCTCGCTCGTCACGCCTACGAGGTGAAGGATTTCGACCGGTCCGACGCGGAGCTCGCGCGGGCGCTGGAGCTCGAGCCGGACTCTTGGGAGGTCAACCGCGAGGCGGCGCGCCTCAATTATTTCCGCCGCCGCTTCCCGGAGGCGGTGCGCCACTACGAAAAGGCGGTCGCGATCGACGACACCGACTTTCACTCGTGGGGCATGCTGTCCTCGGCTTATGCCGCATTGGGCGATAAAGAGGGCGCGCGGCGCGCCGCGGAGATGGCGGTCGAGCATTCCGAGCGGGTGCTCGCGCAAGACCCGACCAATGGCGCGGCGCTCGGCATCGGGGCGACGGGGCTGGGCGTGCTCGGCGACCGGGAACGGGTCAAGGACTGGATCGAGCGCGCGCTGCTCATCAGCCCCGACAACGTGCTGATGCGCTACAATTTCGCCTGCTTGCTGGCGCTGAACTTTCAGGATGCCGACGGCGCGATCGCGCTGATCGAGCAGGACTTCGACGGTTATCCGCCATCGGCGCTGAAAGCGGTGATCGCCGACCCCGACCTCGACAGCATTCGCGATCATCCCAAGCTCAAGCGGATGATGGAGAAGGCGCACCAGATTCTGGCCGCCGATCAGGCCGGCATCAATCCGGCTGCTGCAGCCTCAACGCCACCTCGCTCATGAAGCGCGCGTCCTCGCCGTCGGCGAGCCATTCGGCCTCGGCGGCGATGGCGGCGAGCATGTCGCTCAACGGTTCCATCTCCGCCTTCGCCCAATTGCCGAGCACGTGCGGGGTGACGAGGTCCTTGCGGCCGGGGCCGGGGTGGCCGATGCCGATCCGCACGCGGCGGAAATCGGGGCCGAGGCTGGCGTCGATCGAGCGCAGGCCGTTGTGGCCGGCCAGCCCGCCGCCGACACGGACTTTCACCTTGAACGGAGCGAGGTCGAGCTCGTCGTGGAAGACCGTGAGGGCGTCCGTATCGAGCTTGTAGAATTTCAGCGCCTGCTGAACCGCGTCGCCGCTGTCGTTCATGAAGGTCTGCGGCTTTACCAGCAGCACGCGCCGGCGGCCGATGCGGCCCTCGGCGACGAGGCTGCGGAACTTCTTCGACCAGGGGCCGAAATCGTGCACCGCGGCGACGATGTCCGCGGCCGCGAAGCCGACGTTGTGCCGGTGAAGCGCATATTTCGCGCCCGGATTTCCAAGCCCGACCCAAATTTGCACGGGAAACTTCCTCCCCATCGCCAGATGGGGAGGGGACCCATGCGGAGCATGGGGGAGGGGTAACCGACTCCGCGCCTTTTACCCATCCACCATCCGCTCTGCGGCGGATGGTTCCCCTCCCCACGAGCTTCGTTCGCAGGGAGGAACTTACTCCTCCGCTTCGCCGCCCTCGGCAGCCTCGCCGCCCTCGGCTTCCTCGCCCTCGACGGTCGGGACCGCATCCGCAGGCGCGGTCTCTTCCTCTTCGGCCTTCATCGCCGACGGGGCGACGATGGTGGCGACGGTGAAGTCCTCGTCCTGGTTGGCCGGAACCACGCCCTTCGGCAGCTGAACCTGGCTGATGTGGATCGCATCGCCGATCTCGAGGCCGTCGAGGCCGACGTGGATCTCGTTGGGGATGCTGGCCGCGTCGCAGACGAGCTCGAGCTCGTGTTGAACGACGTTGAGCACTCCGCCGCGCTTCAGGCCCGGCGAAGCGTCCTCGTTGTCGAAGCGCACCGGCACCGCGACGGTGACCTTGGTGTGCTCGCCGATGCGGAGGAAGTCGACGTGGACCGGCCGGCTGGTGACCGGATGGAAATCGATCGCCTTGGGCAGCGTACGGTGCGCCTTGCCGGAGACGTCGATCATCACCACCGAGTTCATGAAGTGGCCGGTGTGAAGCATCTTGGTGAGAAGCTTCTCCTCGACGTGGATCGAGAGAGGATCCTTCTTTTCGCCGTAAACCACGGCGGGGACCCGTCCATCGCGGCGCAGTGCTCGGGAGGCTCCCTTGCCAGCCCGGTCGCGCGCTTCGGCGGGCAGCGTCAGCTGTTCGCTCATTTTATCTTCTCCAATTGAAAAATCCCGCCACGCCTCCAGGGATGACCATGGCAGGAGGCGCGCCCTTAGCGGATGGGGGGCGGAATCGCAACGGCGGCGGCCACGTCGGGAAGCCGGCCACTGCGGGCCACCGCCAGAGCGGCCTTGGGATCGATCACTTTCAGCTTCTTGTCGCCCTCGGGGGTTGCGGTTTGCTCGATGATCGCGCGGGCCTGGGCGGCACTGAGCCTGGGGTTCACCGCGAATAGCTTGGCGGCGAGATTGGTCACCTGCGGCGCCGCCAGCGAGGTGCCCGAAATGTTGATCGGCATTCCGCCGGGGACCTTGGCGGGCACCTCGAAGCCGTTCGCATAGACGTCGATCGACTTGCCGTAGCTGGTGAAGTTCGCCGGCTGCAGCGCGACATCGACGGCGCCGACCGTCATCACATTGGGAAGGTTGATGCCGGCGGGGAAGCTGCGAACGAAGTCTACGTCCTCGTCCTCGTTGCCCGCACCGGCGATGAACAGGATGTCGGGCGCACCGGCGAAGGCCTGGCGCAGCGCGCCGTCGATGGTGGCGAAGATCGCCTGGGTACGCTGCTTGCGTTTGCCCGGATCGGGCTCGACGCTGAGCAAAGTCGCGTCGATCTGCGGCTCGGTGACCCGCCAGCTCATGTTCACCACGCGCACGCCGTGCGCCTTGAAATAATCGACCGTCTGCCGCGCGTAGGCCGCCATTGCCGCGGCCATCTTCTCGTCGATCGGATCGGGGATCTGATTGACCCGCTGGTCGAAGCGCGCGGCGAGGACGCGGGCGCCGGGGTTGCCGATCGCCGAGGTGTAAGCGGTGGTCGTCCCGTGCAGGTAGAGGGCCAGCTTTCCCTGCTGGAGGATGAAGGGCATCACCTGGTCGGGCTTGAGGCCGGCTACCGCCTTTCGGAACTCGGCGGCCTCCGGGGTATCGACCGACGCCTGCATGTCGAGCGAGCCCTTGGTCAGCTTGAGGTTGCGCGCGATGTCCGCGACGTCGCTCGTCTCCATCGGCCGCAACATGCCGGTCGAGGGCTTGTATTCGGTGTCGAAGGCGATGCCATGGACGTCGTCGACGAAGCCGTTGCCGTCGTCGTCCCGACCGTTCTCCTTCTCCCTCGTGTTGGTCCACAGCTGGCCGGCGAGCACCTTGGGGTCGGTACCGCTGTCCCACACGCCGACGGTTACCGGCGCGGCGATATCGGCGGGCGAAAGCGTCACCAGCCGCTCGGTCCAGCGATCGACCTTTTCCGTCGACTCGGTCCTCACCCGCCTGTCGAGGACCGCGAAGATGCGGTCCTTGAGCGGCACCAGGTCGACCAAGGTGCGGCGCGCGCCGACCACGGCGGCGGCAAGGCCGAGCCCGACCTTGTTGTTCTGAGCCGCCGCATTGGCATCGAGCCCCTGAAGGCTCCCGAGGAGCAGGTCGCGGCTCATCAGCTGATATTGCGCGCGAAGCTCCTGCAGCTCATCCTGGGTGACCGACCAGTCGAGCTTCGCCGTCGCGCCCTCGAGCTCCTGCTGGAAGCGGTCGGCGAATAGAGGGCTGTCCTCGCCGACCGCCTTGGCGGCGCGGGCGTAGGAGCGCGTGATCAGTCCCGCCGTCGCCTTGGCCGACGGCTTGTCCTCGATCGCCTGGATGCCCTCCGAAATGGTGATGACATCGTCCCAGCGGTTCTCGATGATCGCGGCCTGCAGCTGCAGCGTCAGCAACTGCTTGCGGGTCGACGTGTCGGGGACGTCATAATCCCTGAGCACCATGTCGACGTAGGATTCGACCTGGTCCTTGATCCGGTCGAGCGCGGGGCCGCCCTCGCTCACCAAAACGCTGGGCTTGGCGGGAAGGTCGATGACGATCGCGGGGAAATCGGAGGCGCTGGAAATGACGGGCTTCGGCCCGGCCGCGAAAGCGGGCGCGGGCAAGGCGAATACTGCGGCGGCGAGAAGCAGGTACTTGCGTGCTGGCATGAAATCCCCCGGGAAACAGGCGGCAGGAACCGCGTCCGACCGGTTAGCGGAACGCGGCTTTCGATCAATGGCTTAGTGGGATCGGTGAATGACCGCGGCTCAATTCAGCCGGGTCGACTCGATGCCCTGCTCGGCCAGGCGAACGAGCACGCTGTCCTTGCCCGCGAGATGGCCGGCGCCAACCGCCACAAAAACAACGCCGGGCGTTTGCATCCGCCCGGCGATCCAGTCCGCCCAACGTGCGTTGCGCTCGGTAAACATGACGCGATAGGTGTCGGGCGCGCTATGCTCGAGCTGGCCGAGCATGCGCACGAAGACGCTCTGGTCACCATGCTTCCACGCCGTCTGCATCTCGGCCATCGCCTTCGACAGGTTCTGCATCGGATCGCCGACTTCGACCGGCTGGCCCGGTTTCGGCGCCGCCGCGGTCTCCGCTGCCGGCATCCGGGTGAACATGTTCAGCTGCAGCTCCAGGGTTTCGAGGCCCTCGACCGCCTTGCCCTGCGCCTCGGCGACGTGGCGGAGGACCATGTCGGCGCCGTTGCCGACCTGCATGCCCTGCGACTTGCCCGCATCGATCGCCATTCGCGTGGTGGCGAGGAAAGAGGCGGAAGGAGTGACCGGCAAGGCGCGCGCACCGAAGACCGGCTTCACCTTGATGGGTCCTTCGGGGATCACCGTCTCGAGCACCAGCTCGCCCGAATTCTCGAAGGCGTCGCGGACCTTGTCCTTGAACCATTCGCCGCGGCCGTCGAGGGCGTGGAAGGTGCCGAAGATGTAGATGGTGGTGTCGTTATCGCGGACCACGAACATGGCCGGCGAGGCGTGCTCCGCGGCGGGCTGCGGCGCTGCCTGCGCGAAGGGCGCGGCGGAAATCGCAGCGGCAAGCAAGGCAATCATCATCCACCAGCCTCCTTCGCGGCGGCCCGGCCGAGGATGAGCGATGGATCGAGAGGGATTGGAGCAGCGCCGGGACACGGTTCACCCGTGACGGCAGCGCCGCGCACCCCCCTCAACTCGCATCGTGGCCCCCCAGCCCGATACCCGGCGATTATGGTCACCGAGGAGTTAACAAAAGTCTAGCGCAATCGCGGCATTCCGTGAAAAATTCTCGTTACGGATCAACAACAAGGAAGCAGGCGGGCTATTGGACGCGGCGGACCCGGAAGCCGTCCCTCTTGAGCATCGCGATGACCGAGTCCGGCCCCGCCAGATGGCCGGCGCCGACGGCGATCATCAGCGCGCCGGGCCGGGCCATCCTTTGCTCGATCCACCGGCTCCAGTTGGCGTTGCGGCGCTTGATCAGCGCGTCCTTGAGCTCGGGCGATTCGGAGAGATCGTGATTGAACGACCTGGCGATTGAGGTCACGTCGCCGCGCGACCAGGCCTGGAGCATGCCCTGGAACTGCTTGGTCACGTCCTGCGGCCGCTCGATCGCGCCTTCGAGCAGCGCCTGCTGCGCCTTTTCCGGCAGCGTGTCGAAGAAGCCGAGCTGCTCGGCGTTGGTCTCCAGCTGGCCGATCGCCTTGCCTTGAGTCTTGAAGCTGTTGCGAAGAGTCACCTCGACGCCCTCCTCGCTTTGGAGGCCGAGCTCCTTGAACTGGATCCCGAGCAGCATGAAGGCCGCGGCCCAGGTCTCCATCTTGTCGAAGGCGGGGCGGGGGATCGCGCTCTTGCGGATCGCTTCCTCGAGCAGCGCGCGCTTCTGCGGCGGAACCCGTTCGGCGATCGGCGGGACCTTGTCGGAAAATCCGAGCTGGGTGAGGATTCCGAGCAGCTGCATCGGGTTCTTGTCGTCGATGATGGTCTCGACGACGAGCTCGTTCGACCCGGCGACCGCCTTGTCGAACTTTGCCGTGCGCCACTTGAAGTTCTCGGGCAGCAAGTGGATCGTGCCGAAAAGATAGACGGTTGTGTCGGCGTCGGAGACACTCCACAGCGCCGGGGCGCCTCGCGCCTCGGCGGCCTGCGGCGCCAGGGCCAGGGTGGTCGCGGCGGCCAACCCGAACGCGCCGAGCACTCGGCGCAGCCAAATCTTCAACATTCCAGTCCCTCTCCGCTGGCGATCGGCACTCACCTAGACAGCAAATGCTGAACCGCGGGTTGCACTTGCCCGTGCTTCACGCATCCGCCAAAGCCGCGCCTCATGCAGACCATGGGGGCCGCCGCTTGAGCCTGTCGTTCCAGGACCTGATCCTGACGCTCCACCGTTACTGGGGCGCGCAAGGGTGCGTCCTGCTCCAGCCCTACGACATGGAGATGGGGGCGGGGACTTTCCACCCGGCGACGGTGTTGCGCGCGCTGGGGCCGGAGCCGTGGAAGGCGGCCTACGTCCAGCCGTGCCGCCGGCCGACCGACGGCCGCTACGGCGAGAACCCAAACCGCCTCGGCCATTACTACCAGTATCAGGTGGTGCTGAAGCCGAGCCCGGAGAACCTCCAGGACCTCTATCTCGGGAGCCTGTTCGAGATCGGGATCGACCCGCTGAAGCACGACATCCGCTTCGTCGAGGACGATTGGGAGAGCCCGACGCTCGGTGCCTGGGGGCTCGGCTGGGAAGTCTGGTGCGACGGCATGGAAGTCACCCAATTCACCTATTTCCAGCAAGTCGGCGGCTTCGAATGCCGTCCCGTGACCGGCGAGCTGACTTACGGGCTCGAGCGCCTGGCGATGTACATTCAGGGCGTCGACAATGTCTTCGACCTTCGCTTCAACGATGCCGGAGTGACCTACGGCGACGTGTTCCGCGAGAACGAGGTCGAGATGTCGACCTACAATTTCGAGGTGGCGACCACGGAGGCGTTGTTCGACCTGTTCCGCAAGGCCGCCGCGGAGTGCGAGAATTGCCTCGAGGCGAGGCTTCCGATCCCGGCCTACGAGCAGGCGATCAAGGCGAGCCATGTGTTCAACACGCTCCAGGCGCGCGGCGTCATCTCGGTCGCGGAGCGCCAGGCTTACATCGGACGGGTCCGCGACCTTGCCAAGGCCGCCTGCGCGGCGTGGATCGAGCGCAATCCCTCTCCCGTAGGAGAGGGTTGATGGCTGATTTCCTGCTCGAATTGCGGTCGGAGGAGATTCCGGCGCGGATGCAGGCGCGGGCGCGGAACGAGATCGCGCGGCTGTTCGCCGAGCGGGTCGCCGAGGCGGGGCTCGCCACCGGGGCGATCGACGTGCATTCGACGCCGCGACGGCTGGTACTGATCGCGCGCGACGTGGCGCCGCACACCGAGACGGCGCGCGAGGAAATGAAGGGGCCGCGAAGCTCGGCTCCGCTCCAGGCGCTCGACGGGTTCCTGCGCAAGACCGGCCTCGCCCGCGAGCAGCTCGAGGAGCGCGACGGCGTGCTGTTCGCGGTGATCGAGCGCCCGGGCAGGGCGGCGGCCGAGGTGCTGGCGGAAGCGGTGAAGCGGATCGTCGCCGATTTTTCCTGGCCCAAGTCGATGCGCTGGGGATCGGAGTCGCTGCGCTGGGTGCGGCCGCTGCACGGGATCGTGGCGATGCTCGGCGAGGAGATCGTTCCGGTCGAGGTGGACGGGGTGGCGAGCAGCGCGACGACGGTCGGCCACCGCTTCCATCACGCCGGCGACATCACCATTGGCGGGGCAGGGGATTATGCCGAAAAGCTGCGCGCCTGCCACGTGATCGTCGACCAGGACGAGCGTGAGCGGCTGATCCGCGAGGGCGCGGCCGCGGCCGCCGCGGAAGCGGGGCTGACTTTGCTCGACGACGAGGGGCTGGTGGTCGAGAATGCCGGGCTCACCGAATGGCCGGTGCCCTTGCTCGGACGGTTCGACCCCGAGTTCCTCGACGTGCCGCGCGAGGTGATCGTCCTCACCATGCGCACCAACCAGAAATATTTTGCCTGCGTCGACGCCGACGCAAGCCTTGCGCCGGCCTTCGTCTGCGTCGCCAACGTCAGCGCCAGCGACGGCGGCGAGGCGATCGTCGAGGGCAACCGGCGGGTGCTCGCCGCGCGCCTGGCGGACGCGCGCTTCTTCTGGGAGCAGGACTTGAAGGTGCCCCTCGAGGAGCAGGCGGCGAAATTGGGTGGGATCGTGTTCCACGACAAGCTCGGCACGGTCGCCGACAAGGTCGAGCGGGTGGCCAAGCTCGCCCGCTGGCTGGTCGAGGAGGGCATCGTCGAAGGCGCGGACGCCGCCCGGGTCGAGCGCGCCGCGCGGCTGGCGAAGGCGGACCTCGTCACCGGGATGGTCGGCGAGTTCCCCGAGCTGCAGGGCGTGATCGGCGGGTATCTGGCAGAAGCGCAGGGGGAGCCGAAGGCGGTCGCCGAGGCGATCCGCGATCATTATGGCATGCCGTTGGCACCTGCCTCGGCTGCGGTCGCGCTGGCCGACAAGCTCGACACGATCGCCGCCTTTTTTGCCATCGACCAGAAGCCGACCGGGTCGAAGGACCCCTTCGCGCTGCGCCGGGCGGCGCTCGGATCGATCGAGATCATCGTCCGCAACGGACTGAGGCTCAGCCTGACGCCGGCAATTCGCGGCGCGCTCGCCAACCTCGCCGGCCAGTTGCCGAAGCCCGATGCGGCGCATCGGCTCGACCGTACCGTTCCCGAGGTGCTCGATTTCTTCGCCGACCGGCTGAAGGTGCAGCAGCGCGAGGCGGGGGTTCGGCACGACCTGATCGACGCCGTGTTCGCGCTCGGCGGTGAGGACGATCTGGTGCGGCTGCTGGCGCGGGTCGCGGCGCTGCAGGCGTTCGTCGAGACCGGCGAGGGCGGCGATCTGCTGACGGCCTACAAGCGCGCGGCGAACATCCTCAAAAAGGAGAAATGGGAGGGGACCGGTGCGACGAGCGGCGGCGAGCTCGCGTCCGAGGAAGCGGCCCTCATCGGCGCCCTCGACGCCGCCGAGCCCAAGGCGTCTGCTGCGGTGGACGCGGAGGATTTCACCGGCGCGATGGCGGCTCTGGCGACGCTGCGCGCGCCGATCGACGCCTTCTTCGATCATGTGACGGTGAACGACGCCGATCCCGCGAAGCGCGAGCGGCGGCTCAACCTGCTCATGCGCTTCCGCGACGCGGTCAATCGCGTGGCGGACTTTTCGCGGATCGAGGGATAAGATCGGACTGCGCTCCTGCGACGGCAGGAGCCCAGACTCTTTTTCCCGGGCTGGACCCCGGCTTTCGCCGGGGAACTAGAGCGGCCGTTCGTCGGGCGGTGTCTTCACCGCGGCGCCGCGAAGGGAATCGCGTTCGCGCCATTCCTTTTCGCGCTGCTCGGTATCGCGCAGGTGCCGCGCATGCTCGTCCTCGATGGCTTCGCGGCGCGCCGCCTCACTCTTGTAGCGGCCCTTCCATTTGCGCCGCCCGCCCGACGTCATCCACATGCCGATGAGCAGCCCGAGCAGGAAAAAGAGGGCGCAGGTCACCCAGACGTTCGGCGACGAGAAGTCCATTTTACATCCCCCACCAGATTGG
>DASUXP010000003.1:0-21503 GCA_036377835.1 Sphingomicrobium sp.
GTCTCGATCGCCACCAAATTGCGGTCGAACAGCTGGTTCGAGGTCGGCCCGCCGTCGGTCGCGTGGGCGAGCGTCGCATAGGTCGCGAACAGCGCCGAGAAGAGGACCATGTCCGAAAGCACGAACAGCCAGAAGCCGTAGGGGACGACGATGCTCTTCGATTCCGGCCCGCGATGACCGAGGCCGGTGTCCTCCGAGCCGCCGTGGGTGAGCCCGATGGTTGCGGCTTCGGTGGTCATGTCGACTGGCTCAGCTTGTGGAGATGTTCCATGCGGATGCGGCGCCGCTCGCGCGCATTCTTTCTCACCTCTTCGACCGGGATGATGTGCTCATGCTCGTCCTGCCACGCGTACCAGACGAAGATTGCGAAGGCACCGATGAGGCCGAGGATCGCCAGCCACCAGATGTGCCAGATGACGGCGAATCCGCAGAGCGATGCGAAAAAGGCGACAATGACGCCGGTCGGCGTGTCGATCGGCATTTCGATCGGCTGGTAGTCGGGCTCCTTGATCAGGGCATCCTGCTTGATCGCGGTCTGCTTGCGGGTCCAATAGGCTTCTTCGCCGTGGACGTCGGGAAGCACCGCGAAATTGTAGTGCGGCGGGGGCGACAGCGTCAGCCATTCGAGAGTGCGGCCGTCCCACGGATCGCCGGTCACGTCGCGGCGCTGGTCGCGGGTCTTGATCGAGTAGAGCAGCTGCACGACGGTCAGCACGATGCCGATGCCGATGATCACGGCGCCGAGCAGCGCGACGTTCAGCCACGGCGCCCAGCTGGGGTCGTTGATATGCTGCAGTCGCCGCGTCCCGCCCCAGAAGCCGAGCACGTAGAGCGGCATGAAGGCGAGATTGAAGCCGATGAACCAGCACCAGAAGACGGCTTTGCCGAGGCCTTCGTGCAGCGTGAAGCCGAAGGCCTTGGGGAACCAGTAGGTATAGGCCGCCATGATGGCGAACACGACTCCCGGAATGATGACGTGGTGGAAGTGCGCCACGAGGAAGAGCGTGTTGTGGACGATGAAATCGACCGGCGGGATGGCCAGCAGGACGCCCGTCAGGCCGCCGCCGACGAAGAGCAGCATGAAGCCGAGAGCGTAATGCATCGGGACCGAGAACCGGACTCGGCCGCCGTACATAGTGAACAGCCAGTTGAATATCTTCACGCCCGTGGGAATGGCGATGATCATGCTCGCGATTCCGAAGACGGCATTGACGTTCGCGCCCGCGCCCATCGTGAAGAAATGGTGCAGCCATACGCAGAAGGAGATGATGCAGATGGCGAGCGTCGCGAAGACCATCGAGCGATAGCCGAACAGGGGTTTGCCGGAAAAGGTTGCAACGACTTCGGAGTAGATGCCGAATGCCGGCAGGATGAGAATGTAGACCTCGGGATGCCCCCAAACCCAGATGAGGTTCATGTAGAGCATCGAATTGCCGCCGCCGTCATTCGTGAAGAAATGGAAGCCGAGGTAGCGGTCGAGCATCAGCAGGGCCAAGCTGGCGGTCAGGACGGGAAATGCGGCGAGGATCAAAAGGTTGGCAGCAAGCGACGTCCAGCAGAACACCGGCATGCGCAGATAGCTCATTCCCGGAGCGCGGATCTTGAGGATGGTCGTCACGAAATTGACGGCGGTGAGCACCGTCCCGACGCCGGATATCTGCAGCGCCACCAGATAATAATCGACCCCGACGCCAGGGGAGAACTCCAGCTCGCTGAGCGGCGGAAAGGCCAGCCAGCCGGTGCGCGCGAACTCGCCGAGGAACAGGCTGACGTTGATCAGGAGCGCGCCCGACGCGGTCAGCCAGAAGCTGACGTTGTTCATCGTCGGGAAGGCCACGTCGCGGACGCCGAGTTGCAGGGGCACGACGAAGTTCATGAAACCGATCACCAGCGGCATCGCCACGAAGAAGATCATGATCGTGCCGTGGGCGGAGAAAATCTGGTTGTAATGCTCGGGCGGTAAATATCCCTGCGACGCGCCGATCGCCATCGACTGCTGCAGCCGCATCATGATCGCGTCGGCGAAGCCGCGGACCAGCATTAGCAGCCCGAGGACGATGTACATGATCCCGATCTTCTTGTGATCGGTGGAGGTGATGTATTGGTGCCAGACATAGGGCCACCAGCCCTTGCGCCAGACCCATATGGCGAGCGCGCCGAGCGCGAGGATGACGACCAGCGAGGTGATGAGCGGGATCGGGTCATGGAAGGGGATCGCGTCCCAGCTGAGCTTACCGAACATGCCCAGCTCCCTGTTCCGTGGTCGGCTGGTTGTGCTGCACCGGTGCCGCCGGTGCCCGATTTGCGACGATCGCGTCGAACAGCCCGGGCGCGACGGCACCGTAAACGGCCGGCTTCACATAGCTGCTCGGCTTCGAAAGCTCCGCATAGGCGCGGCCGTCGAGCGCCTGGCCGCTGCCGCGCGCGCCCTGGGCCCACGCCGCGAACTGTTGCGGCGGAAGGACGTGGGTCTTGAACTGCATGCCGGAAAAGCCGTCGCCGCTGAAATGGCCCGAGAGCCCGTCAAAGACGCCCTGCCTGTCGGCCTGCAGGTTCAGCCGGGTGGTCATCCGCGGCATGGTGTAGATCATCGTCCCCATCTGCGGGACCCAGAAAACGTTCCACACGGTCGCTGACGTCAGGCTATAATTGACCGGTGTCCCGGCGGGCACGACCAGCTGGTTGACGGTGGCAATCCCCTGATCGGGGTAGATGAACAGCCATTTCCAGTCGAGCGACACCACTTGCACCGTCAGCGCGGGCTTGTTGGATTCGAGCGGCCGGCTCGGCTCGAGCTTGTGGCTGCCGATCCACGCGATGCCGGCGAGCAGCATGACGGTAAGAATGGGGATGCCCCAGACGACCAGCTCGATCGCTCCCGAATATTCCCAGTCGGGGCGATAGGTGGCCTTGCTGTTCCCGCGACGGAACCAGAAGGCGAAGGCGACCGTCGCGATCATCGTCGGGATGATGATCGCGAGCATGATCGCGGTCGAATTGATGAGGATGGTCTTCTCGGCGCTGCCGACCGGGCCGATGGGATCGAACACGCCGCGATTGCAGGCGGTGGCGAGCAGGCTCGCCCCGACGACCAGCGGGACCCGCATCAAAAGGTGGCACCGGATCGAGTTCACGAACCCCCGTCCGCTTGAGCTTGGATATGGCCAAGACGAACGCAACACGGCCGCGGTTCCCTGCAACCATGAATGGTGACCCCAACGGGACTCGAACCCGTGTTTTCGCCGTGAAAGGGCGACGTCCTAGACCGCTAGACGATGGGGCCGGGAAAGCCGCCGCGAGTTAGGCGACGCCCGTCAGCCGGTCAAGCGAGCGCCGCGTCCTCGAGGTGCATCTCGGCGGCGTTGCCGCCATTCCATTCATCGCGCTTGATCGTCCCGGCGAGCCACCAGCGGGCATCCGCGGGTGACGCCAGCAGCGCCTGGCCGAGCTCTGTGGAGGCGCTGCGGAAGGCAATCCATTTGAAGCTCCTGCCGTCATCGCCGCAGGCGAAGCCGCGGACGTGCCCGTCGCCGACGATCCCTGTCTTGATCAGCCGCGCCGGACCGGCGGCGACGCGCGGCTGCGGCCAGCCCGCGCCATAGGGTCCGGCGCAGTCCAGGGCATCGCACAAAGCCGCGGCGACCCCACCCGGAGCGAGCAGCGCGTCGAGCAGTAGCGCGCGGTCGCCGCGGGATTTTTCGATGTCGGCTTCGAGGCGCTGGTTGATGAAATCGCGGAACGGTTCGAGGCCGCCGGGAGGCAAGGTCAGGCCGGCTGCCATGGCGTGGCCGCCGCCCGCGACGAGCAGGCCGCTGTCCTTTGCCGCGAGCACGGCGGCGCCGAGATCGACTCCGCCGATCGAGCGGCCGGAGCCCTTGCCGGTGCCGTCGTCGCACTCTGAGATAACGATGGCGGGACGGCCGAAGCGCTCCTTGAGCCGGCCGGCGACGATCCCGATCACGCCCTGGTGCCAGCCGCCGCTCATCACGGTGAGCACGGCAGCGCCATTGAGCTTCGACGCCTGCTCCTCGGCCTGCTCGCAGACCAGCATCTCGATCGCCCGGCGCTCCTCGTTCAGGCGATCGAGCTCGGCGGCGAGGGTCCGCGCCTCCTCCGCGTCGGTGCAGGTGAGCAGGCGCACGCCGAGGTCCGACTTGCCGATGCGCCCGCCGGCATTGATCCGCGGTCCGAGCGCGAAACCGAGGTCGCGGCACGACGGCGGCTTCACCAGGCGCGCGGCTTCGGCCAGCGCGGAGAGGCCGGTGTTGTGGCGCGCGGCCATGATCTTGAGGCCTTGGGCGACGAACGCGCGGTTGAGCCCCTTCAGCCGAGCGACGTCGGCGACGGTGCCGAGGGCCACGAGGTCGAGCAGGTCAAGGATCTTGGGTTCGGCGAGGGTCTCGAAGAACCCGCGGCCGCGCAGCTCGCGGACGAGGGCGACGCCGAGCAGGAAGGCCATGCCGACGGCGGCGAGATGCCCGTGGGCGGCGCCGTCCTCGCTCTCGTCGAGCCGGTTCGGGTTGATCAGGGCCAAGGCGGCCGGAAGCAGGCTCGCGCATTGGTGGTGGTCGACGACGATCACGTCCAGCCCCGCCGCATTGGCCTCGTCGACCGCGTCGAACGCCTGCGCCCCGCAATCGACGCAGACGGCGACGCTCGCGCCCTCGGCCTTCAGCTTGACCAGCGCGGTGCCGGAGGGGCCGTAACCCTCCATCAGCCGGTCGGGAATATAGACCATCGGCTCCGCACCCAGGCGCCGCAGCAGCAGCACGAGGAGCGCCGCGCTGGTCGCGCCATCGACGTCATAGTCGCCGAAGATGGCGATGGTTTCGCCGCCTTGGACGGCATCGGCCAGCCGCTTCGCGCCCTTGTCCATGTCGCGGAAGCAGCTCGGGTCGGGAAGGAAGTCGCGGATTCGGGGATCGCGGTGGCGGGCGAGGTCCTCGCGGGGGACTCCGCGCGCGAGCAGCAGCTCGTCGACCAACTGGTCCATGCCGAGGCCTGGCTCGGCGTCGCGCCGCCAGCGCCACGGCTGCCCGCTTGCCGATCGTTCGATGTTGAGCGCCGCCGCCATGAAAGGACTGTAGCCCGGCGAAGGCCGGGGTCCAGACGTTCTTTGTTCGGGACTGGCTCCGGCCGTCGCCGGAGCACTATAATCCGCGGTGCTTCAGGTCGTGATATTCTGTGGATACGCGGCGCACCGTGCCGGTGCTCGCACGCATGACGATGCTCTCGGTGGTGACGCAGGTCTTGCTGCGATGGACCCCGTCGAGAAGCGATCCGTCGGTGACCCCGGTCGCGGCGAAGATACAATCGCCCCTGGCCATGTCGTTGAGGTGGTAGATGCGCTCGAGGTCATCGAT
Organism: Sphingomicrobium sp.; assembly: GCA_036377835.1. Lineage (GTDB taxonomy): Bacteria > Pseudomonadota > Alphaproteobacteria > Sphingomonadales > Sphingomonadaceae > Sphingomicrobium. The sequence continues at coordinate 5,364 of DASUXP010000003.1, forward strand.
GCCCCAGCGCCGGGCGCGCGCAATCTCGTCGTCGTTGCGGAACACCAGCTTGCCCTGCATCTGCCCGCCGACGCAGCGCAGCGCGGCCGCCGCGAGCACGCCCTCGGGAGCGCCGCCGCTGCCCATGTAGACGTCGATCCCGGTTTCGGGGTCGGCCGTCGCGATCACTCCGGCGACGTCGCCGTCGGGGATCAGCTTGATGCCGCAGCCGAGCTCGCGAAGCTGGCGGATGATCTCGGCGTGCCGCGGACGATCGAGCACACAGGCGATGATCTCGCGCGGCTCGACGCCCTTGGCGGCGGCGAGGGAGCGGACATTGTCGGCCGGAGACCTGGCGAGATCGATCGCGCCCTCCGGATAGCCGGGGCCGATCGCCAGCTTCTCCATATAGGTGTCGGGGGCGTTCAGAAGGCAGCCGCTCTCCGCGATGGCGAGCACCGCCAAGGCATTGGGCCCGGCATTGGCGGTGAGGGTGGTGCCCTCGAGCGGGTCGAGCGCGATGTCGATCTCGGTCCCATTGTCCTGCGCGCAGCCGACCTTCTCGCCTATGTAGAGCATCGGCGCCTCGTCGCGCTCGCCTTCGCCGATCACCACGGTGCCGCATAGCGGCAGCTCGTTCAGCGCCATGCGCATCGCCTCGACCGCGGCGGCGTCGGCGGCGTCATTGTCGCCGCGCCCGATCCAGGTCGACGCGGCGATCGCCGCGGCTTCGGTCACCCGGACCATCTCGAGCACGAGGACGCGGTCGAGGGCGGAAGAAGCTTTGGGGTCGGCGCGGTTCATAAGGCGGGTCAATCTCCTTCGCCGGGTCGATAGGGGCGCTACTCGTCCCCGTCCACCCGGTGCTGAAGCAGCTCGGAACGCACGCGCACGGCGCGGGAGCCGACGCGGGTTTCCACCAGGAACAACGCGAAAGCGGCGGCGATGGTCACCATCGAGGCGATGAACAGTAGCGCGATGGCGGTGCCGACGTGGATCTGGGCCAGCGTCGCGGCGAACAGCAGCGAGACGACGAGGCTGATGAGCACCGCGGAGAGGACGGAGAGCGAAATCGCCCAGCTGACCAGCGCCATTCGCCGGTCGAGCACGTGCAGCTCGCCGAGCCAGCGGTCGTGCTCCGGCCCACGGCTCTCGAGCAGGCGCGGCTCGACCTCGCGCGAGCGGTCGACGATCCGCGACAGCCGCGAGGCGCAGACGTTGAGGAAGGCGCCGATGCCGCTGAGCAGGAACACGGGCGCGACCGCGAGGCGCACGATCTCGGCCACCGTGGTGACGGAGACGTTCGCCGGGGCGATGCTCTCGAACATTGCGGCGTTATGGCCCAGTCATGCGGCGGAGTTCCAGCCGCGCTAGTCGCCGGCTTCCTCCTGGCAGCTGGCGACTTCGAGAAGCAGCAGCCCGTTGACGACGAAGCTTGCGGCGAGGACCCACGCGAAGCTGGCGACCAGCTGCGGCGTCGGGCCGAAGATGCTGACGACGAGGGTCGATATCGACAGCCCGGCGACGAGCAGCACGGCGAGCAGGAAGTCCATGCCGGCCGAGAGGAACACCCAGGTCCGCACCGACCCGTGGAGGTGCGTGCCGGCGTAGAGCAGGATGAGGCTGCGAAGCGCCAGCCAGGCGATGACCAGGGTCACGTTGGGGAAGAAATGCGTCTCCGGGTTGAGGACGAACAGCAGCCCTGCGAGTGCGGTCACTGCTCCGGCGGCCATGGCATAGGGCTTCACCTCGAGCCGAAGCGAGCCGGCGACGATCTCGATGAGGCCGGCGGCGACCAGCAATGCGCCGATGACGTCTGACGAGATGGTCTTGCCCGCAGGCATCAGTGCCGCGCCGAGGCTGAGACCGATGATCGCAAGGCCCGCGAGGCGAGTCGCGTTCGCCCGGGTTCTCGCCGACAGCCGCGCTTCGACCGACCTCGCCATGTCCGCCCTTCCGTTCCGGGAGCGCCAACAAAGAGCGCCGCGAATCGGTTCCTGGCCGCCGTTGCATCAATCGCTGTAGCCGGGAAGCGACCAGCCGCGGGCGATTGCGCCCGCGCGGAGCAGGAAGCCTGCGGCGATCCCGATCCCTGCCGCCAGCCACACGCCGAGGCCGGCGAGCGTCAGGGCGACGAACAGCCCCGCCGCGAGGGCGGCCGGGGTCACGTACAACTCCCGCCGCATGAGGACAGATGGTTCGCCGGCGAGCACGTCGCGAATGATTCCGCCGGCGCAAGCGGTGAGCACACCCATGACGAAGGCGGGGACCGGGGCCACGCCGAAGCCCAGCGCCTTCGCTGCGCCATAGGCAGCATAGGCGGCCATGCCCGCGGCGTCGAACCACAAGAGGGCCTTGCCGGCGAAGCGGCGGCGGCTGGCGAACCAGACGAGCAATGCCGCAGCGATGCAGATGAGCAGGGTGCCGTTGGTCTGAACCCAGAAGACGGGCGCCCCGATCAGCAGGTCGCGCAAAGTGCCGCCGCCGACCCCCGTCGCCACGGCGAAGAAGATGAAGGTGACGAAGTCGAGCCGCCGCTCGGCGGCCACCAGCGCGCCGGACACGGCGAAGACGAAGATGCCGAAATAGTCGAGGAGGACGAGCGCGGTTGGGTTCATCGGGGCAACGGCCTACATTAGCGCGGATGGCGGACCAAACGAACACGGAGAGCGCGATCCCGACGCTCGAGGACTGGCAGCACTGGACGCTGGTGATGGGACGGGCGCAGCAGATGCTGATGGAATTCTGGGCCGAGAGTCTGCGGAAGGACCAGCCCTTCCCCGGCTGGTCGCCGCCGGCGTTCGGGTTCGCCGAGCAAGGCGCGGGCGCCGACCCAATGGCATTGATGACCGCGGGCGCGGAAGCCTGGGCCAAGGGCCTGGAGACCTGGGGCAAGATGCTGGGCGGAGTGCCCACGGCGGCCGCCGCGAGCGAGGCCAAGGAGTCGAAGGACCGCCGCTTCGCTGCCCCGGAATGGCGCGAGAACCCGATCTTCGACGCCATCCGCAAGAGCTATCTGCAAATCTCGGACCAGCTCCTCGGAACGGTCGACGAAATCGAGGGCGTCGATCCGGCGAATCGCGAGAAGCTGCGTTTCGCCACGCGCAGCTTCGTCGACGCGATGAGCCCGTCCAACTTCGCCCTGACCAACCCGCAGGTGCTGAAAAAGACGCTCGAGACCCGCGGCGAGAATCTGCTGAAGGGCCTCGCCAACATGCTCAAGGACATTGCGGCGGGCCAGCTCACGCAGACCAAGCCCGGCGTGTTCGAGGTCGGGAAGAACCTCGCGACGACTCCGGGCAAGGTGATCAAGCAGACGCCGCTCTATCAGCTGATCCAGTACACGCCGACCACGGACGAGGTGCTGACGACGCCCGTCGTGATCTTCCCGCCCTGGATCAACCGCTTCTACATCCTCGACCTCAGCCCGGAGAAAAGCTTCGTCCGCTGGTGCGTCGAGAACGGCATCTCGCTGTTCATGGTCAGCTGGAAGTCGGCCGATGAGAGCATCGCCGACGCGACGCTCGACGATTACGTGCTGAAGGGACAATTGGACGCGATCGACACCGTCCGCGACCTGCTCGGCGTCGAGAGCGTCCACGCCATCGGCTATTGCGTCGCGGGCACCACGCTCGCCGCGACGCTCGCCTATCTCCAGGCGAAGGGAGAAGCCGACAAGGTCAAATCGGCGACCTTCCTGACGGCACAGGTGGATTTCACCGAGGCCGGGGACCTCAAGCTCTTCACGGGGCCCGAGACGATGGGCCTGCTTGACGAGCTGACGAGGGAGAAAGGCTATCTCGACGGCCGCTACATGGCCGCGACGTTCAACCTGCTGCGCGGCCGCGACCTCATCTGGAGCTACGTGGTCAACAATTACCTTCTCGGCGAGGAGCCGGCGCCGTTCGACCTGCTCTACTGGAACTCGGACACGACCAACCTGCCCGCTGGGTGGCACCGCGATTATCTGGAGACGCTCTACAAGGCCAATCGCCTGATCGAGAAGGGCGGGATCAGTGTCGCCGGGACGCCGATCGACATCGATTCGGTGGCGACCGCGACCTACGTCCAGGCGGGGCGCGAGGACCATATCGCGCCGCCGCAGAGCGTGTGGAAGATCATGAACCATTTCGCCGGGCCGAAACGGTTCGTGCTCGCCGGATCCGGGCACATCGCCGGGGTGGTGAACCCGCCCGCGGCGATGAAATACCAATATTGGGTCAATGGCCGGCCGTGCGCCACGCTCGAGGCGTTCGTCGAGGGGGCGGAGGAGCATAAGGGAAGTTGGTGGCCCGACTGGCTGGAATGGCTGAAGAGCCAGGACCCCGCAACGGTGAAAGCGGAAGGGGCCCGGGTGCCCGGCAAGGGCAAGCTCAAGGCGATCGAAGACGCGCCGGGAAGCTATGTCAAAGCCCGCTGACTCGCTGATCCTGCGCCTCGCTTATCCGGACGAGCGCGACGAGCTGGAAGACATCCAGCGGCGCGCCTCGCTCGAGCTCAAGGAATATCGCGACCAGCTCCTCGCCAATCCGGACGCGATCCATTTGCCTCCGGCGCAGATCGCCAACGGCCAGGTGATCGTCGCCGAGATCGAGGGCGAGATCGCGGGGTTCGCCGCGGTCGTCGGAGGCGAGCTCGACGGCCTGTTCGTCGAGCCCGACCTGTGGGGCCGCGGAATCGGTCGCGCGCTGGTCGATGCCGCCACGCACGAGGCGCGCAAGCGCGGGCTGACGCTCAAGGTCATCGCCCAACCCGGAGCGCGCCGGTTCTACGAGATGTGCGGCTTTGCGCTTGAAGGCGAGGCGCAGACCCGCTTCGGGCCGGCACTCAGGATGAGCAAATAGCCGCTCAGCAGTTCTGATATTTCCAGTGGCGGCGCTTGCCTTCGCTGAGCCACTCGACCGCCGTGGCGATGCGCTTGTGGCGCGTTGCGTCCTGCTTCGCCTCGGCGATCCATTCGAGATAGTCGCGCTGCGCCGAGGGCGGGAAGCCGTCGAGCGTCGCTTTCGCCTGCGGAGCCTTGGCCAGCGCGGCGGCAAACTCCGGATGCATTTCGGGCGCGGGTTTGGGCGCATGCCTGGTCTTGCGCGGTACGGGAGTAGCGGAGAGGTCGGCCGCCCGCGCGATCATTAGGTCGAGGTCCGCCGGAAGGTCATCGACGCTGGCGAGCTTTCCTAGCTGACCCATGCCGTCTTGCGCCGAGTCGATGCCAAGCTCCTGCCCGCGCCAGAAGCCGACGCTGGCATGGGCTTTGAACGCTGCGGTGCCGAGCACGATCTTGCCGTTCCTGCAGTAGGTGGGAGTGCTCCATTTCAGGGTTTCCTCGACGTCCGGCAGGACGGCATGGACCCGCTCCCTCACTTTCTCGAGGATCGGTCGGGCGAAGGGCGGCGCCTTGGCGATATAGGCGTCGATGCGGGGATCCCTGCTCACAGGATTCCTCCGCCGAGCATGAGGCGGACGATGCCGATGACGATGACGAAGATGTTGAGGTTACGCCCCGCGGTGCTGCGCGAGATCATGCCGACGACCGCGCCGATGATCGCCAGCGGGACGATCAGCCAATTGGCCCAGCCGAGCAGCGGGAAGAAGGCGATGATCGCGAGGATCAGGGCGACAACGCCGATGATCAAGGAGACGAGGTTGAACATGGCGGTCGGTTCCTAGCATCATTCCGGTGGTTGCGGCAGCCGCGGCGCTCGCACCAGCGCCGTCACGTAGAGCGCCAGCGCGACCCAGATGGCGCCGAATGCGATCGCGTGCGCAAGCGTGAACCGCTCGCCGTAGAGGAGGACGGCGATGAGGAATTGCAGCGTCGGCGCGAGGAACTGCAGCATTCCCAAGGTCGAATATTGCAGGCGCCGGGCAGCGGCGGTGAAGAGAAGGAGCGGAGTCGTCGAGACGATCCCGGCCAAGAGGAGCAGCGACGTCTCCATTCCGGTCGAGCCCAGCACCGGTGCCCCGGCGGCTCCGCGCCAGGCGAGCCAGCCGAGTGCCAGCGGCAACAGGATCGCCGTCTCGATTGCGAGCCCGGTCACCGCGTCGGCGGGCACGATCTTGCGCAGCAGCCCGTAGAGCGCGAAGCTGACGCACAAGGTCAGGCTGATCCATAACTGGCCGAGCGCTCCAGCGGCGAGGACCGAAATGCCGGCCGCCGCAATGGCGACCGCGGTCCATTGCAGCCGGCCCAGTTGCTCCTTCAGCACGAACCGTCCCAGGAGCACGTTGGCCAGCGGATTGAGATAATAGCCGAAGCTTGCGGCGAGGATGTGCCCGCTGGTGACCGCATAGACGTAAAGCAGCCAGTTGCCGCCGATCAGCACCGCGGTGACGGTGAGAATGCCGAGCGTTCGCCCATGCGTCGCGGCGGCGCGGACCTTCGCCATGCCCCTGGCGACGCCGATGAGGACGGCCAGGAACGGCAGCGACCAGAGGACCCGGTGCGCGACGATGTCGATCGCCGGCACGCGCGCGATCGCCTTGAAGTAGATCGGCAGGACGCCCCACAGGGCGTAGGCCGCGAGGCCGTAGAGGAAGCCGGCCCGGCCATGGCTGCCGGAGGGGAAGCCTTGCGCCTCTGCTTTCCGGTCGGGCGCGTTCATCGCGCGCTCGCCTAGCGGCGGTGAGCGTTCAGTGAAAGCTCATGATGAACATTGTCTTGGTTGAAAGCGCGGCGCTGCGCTGCCACTCTTCACGTCAGGATTCTCGAAAGGACCGGGGGCAGTGGTTCGATTCGCCAAGTCGATACGGACCGTCACAGTGCTGGCGCTTGCCGGTGCGGCCCTCGGCTGCACTCCCAAGCCCAAGCTGCCGCCGGGCGTCGTGCCCCGGGTGGAAGTGGCCGCGCCGCCCGAATCGGACCGCTGGAAAGCCGTCGCGACCGATGCCGACGAAGACCGCATCGCACGGCTCAGCCTCGCCTGGCAGCAGGCGCTGGCCGAGGCCCAGAAGGGCTATGCCGGCGAAATCCGCAAGGAAGGCGTGCTACTTCGGCAACGTGCCAGCCTGCCGCGTCCGGCGCCGACTCCGGGGAGCTACAATTGCCGCCTGATCAAGCTCGGCAAGGCCACCGCGAAGAGCAAGGCGTACGAAACCTTCAAGCCATTCTTCTGCTACGTCGAGGTGGAGGGCGACCTCCTCACCATCGTCAAACAAACGGGGAGCCAACGCCCGGCGGGGCGGCTGTGGCCGGACGACGATCCCAACCGGCTCGTCTTCCTCGGCAGCCTCGCGCTCGGCAACGAGGAGCAGCCGCGCGCTTATGGCGACGATCCCAAGCGCGACATGGCCGGCGTTCTCGAGCGGATCGCTCCGTTCCGCTGGCGCCTCGTAATCCCCTGGCCGCAAAGCACCTCGAAGCTCGACGTCTTCGAGCTGACCCCGGTCGCCCAGCAACCGGAAGGATGAGCGAAGCGGGGCTGCTCGCCGACCCGAAAGAGGTGCGCGCGATCCTGGTCGCGTCGGCGAAAGCGGGGGAGGCGATCAGCTATTCCGAGGTGCTGGAGCTGCTCGGCCACCATTTCACGCGTCCGAAGATGCGCGCGCTGTGCAAGGTCCTCGCGTTCGTCGACGACGAGGCGGAGGAACGCGGCGAGCCGGAGCTCGCGGTGCTGGTGGTGCGCCAGTCTGACGGTCTGCCGGGGCAGGGCTGGTGGGTCGGCGGCGCGAAGAAGCATGGCTACGCCGGGGAATGGGAGGGCCCGAAGGCGGGGCGGCTGATCCGGAAGATTCAGCAACAGGCGTTCGATTATTGGGCGGGACGCGAGGCGTAGCTTTCGCTAATCGCGCGCAGGTGAGCGAACCGCGAACCTTCACCGTCAGCGAGGACGACGATGGGATCCGGCTCGACCGCTGGTTCAAGCGGCACATGCCCGAGGTGAGCTTCAACATGGTCTCGCGCTGGGCGCGGACGGGGCAGCTGCGGCTGGCCGGGAAGCGCGCCGTTCCGGGCGACCGGATCGAAGCGGGGCAGGAGATCAGGGTGCCGCCCGCCGAAGCGGCTCCCGCACGTGCGGGGCGCCCGCAGCCGAAGCGCGAGCCCTTGACCGAGGAAGAGCAGCAGTTCGTCCGCGACCTCGTCATCTACGAAGACCCCCACGCCTTCGTCCTCGACAAGCCCCCGGGCCTCGCCACCCAGGGCGGCACCAAGACCAAGAACCATCTCGACCGGCTGCTCGACGGGCTCGCGGGCGAGGGCGGGCGGCCAAAGCTGGTGCACCGGCTGGACAAGGACACGTCCGGGGCGCTCCTGGTCGCCCGGACCGCGCGCTCGGCCGCGCATTTCGCCAAGGCCTTCTCCGGTCGGACCGCGCGCAAGGTCTATTGGGCCCTGGTGGTCGGCGTTCCTTCCGCGGACGAGGGGGTGATCGATGCGCCGCTCGCCAAGCAGCCAGGGACCGGCGGCGAGAAAATGCATGTCGACGAGGAGCATGGGCTGCCGGCGAAAACGCGCTGGCGCTTGGTCGACCGCGCCGGCAATCGCGCCGCCTGGGTCGAGCTGCAGCCGCTGACCGGCCGGACTCATCAGCTGCGCGCGCACATGGCGGCGCTCGGCTACCCGATCGTCGGCGACGCCAAATATGGCGGGGCCGAGGCGTTCCTCACCGGCGGGATCAGCCGCAAGCTCCATCTCCACGCGCGCCGGCTGAAGATCGACGGGCCCGACGGCAAGATCGACGTCACCGCCGAGCTGCCCCAGCATTTCGCGGAGAGCCTGGCGACGCTGGGCTTCAATCCGCTCGCGGGTGATTCGCTGCCCCTGACGCAGGCCGCGCCGTCTCCCGAGGCGAAGCGACGCAAAGCCGCGGCGGCCGCGAAGACGCGGCGGCGCGAGCGCCGCGGCGAACGGCGCTCGCGGGGAACGCCGGGGAAGGCCAAGCGGCGGTGAACCGGCTCGCCGTCTTCGACTGCGACGGGACCCTCGTCGACAGCGGCGCGACGATCTACGCGGCACTCGCCGAGACCTTCCGCCGAAGCGGGCTCGACATCCCGACGATCGAAGTGTCGCGGCGAGTGATCGGGCTCAGCCTCGTCGAAGCGATGGCGGCGCTGCTTCCGGAATCGGATCTGGGGGAGCACTTGCGGCTCGCGGAGGCGTACAAGCAGAACTTCATCGCATTGCGCGCCGCCGGGCGGGTCGAGGAGCCATTGTTCGACGGCATTCTCGACCTGCTCGATGCGCTCGAGCGACATGGCTGGCTGCTGGCGGTGGCGACCGGCAAGTCGGACCGCGGCCTCAGGCATTGCCTCGAGAGCCACGGAATCCACGCGCGCTTCGTGTCGCTGCAGACCGCCGACCGCCATCCCTCCAAGCCGCACCCGTCGATGGTCGTCCAGGCCATCGCCGACGCGGGCGCGACGCCGGAGGACACGATCGTCGTCGGCGACACCAGCTTCGACATGGCGATGGCCGTGGCTGCGGGGGCGGTCGGGATCGGCGCGGGCTGGGGTTATCACGATGCCGAGGAGATGATCGAAGCCGGTGCCGTCGCCGTTGCCGAGCGTCCGCTCGACATCCTCAGCCTGATCGAGGAGCGGGTCGATGGATGACGAAAGCCTCTGGCGGAAGCGGCTTCTGGTTTATTCGGCCGTGCGGTTCGGCGGACTCGTCATTTTCTTTTTCGGAATCGCCATCATGTACACCGGCCTTGTACGCGAGGGCGGGTGGCCGCAGGTCGGCGCCATCGTCGCCATCATGGGCGTGATCGACGCACTGCTCGCGCCGCGGCTGCTGAAGAAGCATTGGGAAGAGAGCGACCGGGAAGGGCGATGAAGCGCTTCTGGAAGAACGTCGAGGTCGTACCCGAAGGTGACGGCTGGACGGTCCAGCTCGACGGGCGGCCGCTGCGGACTCCGGCGCGGGCGGCGCTGGTGGTGCCCGGCGAGGAACTGGCCAAGGCCATCGCCGGCGAATGGCGCGACGTCGGAGCGGAGATCGATCCGAGGGCGATGCCGCTCACCGGCCTCGCCAATGCCGCGGTCGACCGGGTGGCTCCGGAACGCGAGGCCTTCGCCGGCGGGCTCGCGCGCTACGCCGAGGCGGATCTCGCCTGTTATCGCAGCGAATGGCCGCCCGAGCTCGTCGCACGGCAGGAGGCGGCGTGGGACCCGCTCCTCGCTTGGGCGCGGCGGCGGTACGACGTGGATTTCGCGACCACGTCGGGGCTGCTGCACGTGCCGCAGCCGACCGCGACGATCGAGCGGATCGCGCATGCGGTCGCGGCGCTCGACGCCTTCCACCTCGCCGGGCTGTCGCCGCTGGTGACCGTCGGCGGGTCGCTGATCGCGGCGCTGGCGGTGCTGGAAAGGACGATGACGGCGAGCGATGCCTGGGATGCCGTCGCCATCGACGAGCGTTGGCAGCTGGAGCAATGGGGCGCCGACGCCGAGGCCGAGCGCGCGCTCGACAACCGCCGCAGCGACTTCTTCACTGCGGCCAGCTTCCTCGCGCTTCTCGACCTTAGTGCTGCGGACCGATGAGGTCGCGGACGAACGAGACCAGCCCGATCTGCCGGGCCCGCTTCAGCCGCTCCGCAGCGACGATCGTCCGGACTTCGGCGAGGCACTGATCCATGTCGCGGTTGATCAGCACATAATCATATTCGGCCCAGTGGCTGATCTCCCCACTGGCGCGCAGCATGCGGTCGGCGATCACCTCTTGGGGGTCGGTGCCGCGAGCGCGCAGGCGCCGCTCGAGCTCGGCCATCGACGGCGGGAGGATGAAGATTCGGACGAGGTCCTCGCCCATCGCGGAGTGCAGCTGCTGGGTGCCCTGCCAGTCGATGTCGAAGAGGATGTCGCGCCCTTCCTTCAACGCCGCCTTCACCGGCGCCTTGGGCGTTCCGTAACGAAAGCCGAACACCGGAGCCCATTCGACGAACTCGCCCGTCGAAATGAGCCCGTCGAACTCGCCGTCGCCGACGAAATGATAGTCGAGCTCGTCGGTCTCTCCGGGGCGCATCGGGCGGGTGGTCGCGGAGATCGACATCGTGATCTCGGGATCCGCCTCGAGCAGCATGCGGGAGATCGTCGTCTTGCCGGCACCGGAGGGCGAGGAGAGCACGATGAGGAGGCCGCGGCGCAGGCGGGCGGGCTGATCGGCGGGAAGGGCGTCCATGGCCGCTCTTGCTTCGACGGCGGCGTGGCCGTCAAGCTGCGCCGGCTCGATTTTGCCGCAGTGCACAAAAACCCCTTGAAATGACGCGCCGCAACACTTATTGTGCAGTGCAGCATGAAAGATTCAAACGAGGAAAGCCCAATGGCCGACGAAACCAAGGTCCTGGCGGAAGCCGCCGCCGAAGCCCCGGCGAAGATCGCCGAGTCCGCTGCCGAGGTCGTCGAGACGATCGCCGAGGAGAGCGCCAAGGTCGCCAAGCGCACTCGTGCCGCGACGGCTCGCCGCGCCAAGGCCGAACTCAAGACCGCCAAGACCGCGCCGCGCCGCAGCAAGGCTGCCCGCCGCAAGACCCGCACCGCCGCCCGGAAGACTGCCGCCGCGGCCCAGGAAAGGATTGAGACCGTGACCAACAGCAATTTCTTCAGCGGCTTCGAAGCCGTCCCCGCGTTCGCCCCGTTCCAGACCCTCTTCGCCGAAGCCGGCGAGCGCGGCCAGGAGCTGGCCAACAAGAGCCAGAAGATCGCCGAGGAGCTCGCCGACCTGACCCGCGCCAATGTCGAGGCGGTGGTCGAGGCCGGCCGCGTCGCCGCCGAGGGCGCCCGCTCGATCGGCCAGGACGTCGTCGCCAAGCAGCGTGACAGCGTCGAGCAGGCGGCGGACGCGATCCGCTCGCTCGCCGAGGCCAAGTCGCCGACGGAATATCTGCAGCTGCAGAGTGATTTCGCCCGCGCGTCGTTCGACCGCGCCGTCGCCGAGACGTCGAAGCTGACGGAGACGCTGGTGAAGCTCGCCGGCGAGGCGTTCCAGCCGCTCTCCAATCGCGCCACGGCCAACGCCGAGCGATTCAACACTCTCGTTGCCTGACCCTCTCCCCTCCTAGTTCAGGCAACGGCTCCAGGCGGTCGCTCTCCCAGCGGGAGCGGCCGCCTCTTTTTTAACCTTCTGAAGCCAGACCGGCTTGCGGGCGTTTTCGAGCTTGCCATATTTTAGCGACCGATGATCAGCCACCCGACCATCATGACGAGCGGCCCGGACGGCGATGACGGGCTCGACGAAATCGAGACCGGAGTCGCGACGCGCACGCGCCCGAAGACGAAGAAGCCGTCCAATTACAAGGTGCTGATGCTCAACGACGACTACACGCCGATGGAGTTCGTCGTGCTGGTTCTGCAGCGCTTCTTCTCGATGGGGATCGAAGACGCGACGCGAGTGATGCTCCAGGTCCACCAGCAGGGCGTCGCGGTGTGCGGCGTGTTCACCTACGAGGTCGCCGAGACCAAGGTCACCCAGGTGATCGACTTCGCCCGCGAAAACCAGCACCCGCTGCAATGCACGCTGGAGAAGGCGTAGCTTCCCCTCTCCTTTAGGGGAAGGGGCTAGGGGTGGGGTTCGACTGAAGCGGCTCGATGCCGCTGATGGCGATTGAAGCTCCGCAGAGGGCATTGAGCCCTCCGCCTCGCCACCCACCCCCTACACCCTCCCTTGAAAGGGAGGGGAGTCCCGCTAAACCCCGCGCCAATGGACAGCATCTGGATCAAGGGCGGGAAGCGCCTCGAGGGCGAAATCCCGATCAGCGGCGCGAAGAATGCGGCGCTGACGCTCATGCCCTGTGCGCTGCTCACCGAGGAGACGCTCACCCTCGCCAACCTGCCGCGGCTCGCCGACGTTGACACGTTCGGCCATTTGCTCAACCAGCTCGGGGTCTCGACCAGCGTCGCCGGCGTGAAGAAGGGCGAGTTCGGACGGCGAATGACCCTTCAGGCGAAGGAAATCGCCTCGACCGTCGCGCCCTACGATATGGTCCGCAAGATGCGCGCGTCGGTGCTGGTGCTGGGGCCGATGCTCGCCCGCGCCGGCGAGGCGACCGTATCGCTGCCCGGCGGCTGCGCCATCGGCGACCGGCCGATCGACCTACATCTGAAGGCGCTCGAATGCCTCGGCGCGGAGATCGAGCTCGCCGCCGGCTATGTGAAGGCGAGCGCGCCGAAGGGGCGGCTCCCCGGCGGCGATTACAGCTTTCCGGTGGTTTCGGTCGGAGCGACCGAGAATGCGGTGATGGCGGCGGTGCTCGCCAAGGGCCGCAGCCAGCTGTTCAACGCCGCCCGCGAGCCGGAGATCGTCGATCTCTGCAACCTCCTCGTCGCCATGGGCGCGAAGATCCGCGGGATCGGTTCGTCGCACCTCATCATCGAAGGGGTCGAGGCGCTCCACGGCACCGAATATGAAGTGATGCCGGACCGTATCGAGGCCGGGAGCTATGCCTGCGCTGCGGGGATCACCGGAGGATCGGTCGACCTGATCGGCGCGCGACCCGACGACATGCAGTCGATCCTGGGCGCGCTCGCCCAGTCGGGGCTCGCGGTCGAGTTCCACGATCGCGGGATCAAGGTGAGCGCCAACGGCAAGCTGAAGCCGCTGGCGCTTTCCACCTCGCCGTTTCCGGGTTTTCCGACCGACATGCAGGCGCAATTCATGGCCATGCTCGCGCTCGCGGAGGGCGACAGCTTCCTCGAGGAGACAATCTTCGAGAACCGCTACATGCACGTCCCCGAGCTTCGCCGCATGGGCGCCGAGGTCGACATCCACGGCCGCTCGGCCATTGTCCACGGCGCAGAGCGGCTAACCGGCGCCAACGTCATGGCGACGGATCTGCGCGCGTCGATGAGCCTGGTGCTCGCCGGCCTCGCGGCGGAAGGCGAGACCGAGGTGCTGCGGGTCTATCACCTCGACCGCGGCTACGAGCGGCTCGAAGAGAAGCTCAGCGCCGTCGGGGCGACCATCGAGCGCCGCAGCGCCGGCTAGAGCTTCTTGAAGAAGCGGATGCTGCTGCGCTCGTAGCCGAGGTGGCGGTAGAAGGCGTGGGCGGCGCCGCGGCGGTCGTTGCTGGTGACTTCGACCAATTGGCAGCCCTCCTTGCGCATCCACTCCTCGGCCGCCGCGACCAGCATTCGCCCGATGCCCTCGCCTTGCACGTCCTTCGTCACCACGAGCGCCGTGATCCGGCCGAGTGGGGTGGGGCGGTGAATCACCACGCGGCGGCCGACGCCGCACATACCGACGACCGCGTCGCCGAGCGTCGCGACCAGCGGGGTTTCGCCGGTCTTCTTCAGCGCGGCGAGGTTCTTGCGCAGGTGCTTCTCGTCGATCTCATGGCCGAGCTCGTCGATCAGCTCGACCAGGCGAGCCGCATCGGCCGGCCGCGCCGCGCGGATCTTGGGCTTGGGTGCAGGCTTCGGTGGAGGAGGCGTGGGCGGCGGAGCGCGCCTGGGCGTCGGTTCGCGGTCGTTTGCCGCCTCGCGGACTGGCTTCTTCGCCTTGCGCTTCCTCGGCAGCACCGCGACGTCGAGCGACGCGCCCCAGTCGCGCACGCCGAGGTTGCGCAGATAATCCTCGACCTCCTCCGGCTTCGCCGTCGGGCCCTTGTCATCCATGCCGAAGACGGGCTTGCCGGAGGCATCGCTGAGGCCGACCTTGCCGAAGCGACGCCTGCCCGGCGTGCGCACCCGTGAGCGCACCAGCTTGAGGCCGCGGTTGCGCGCCGATTCGGCGAGGAGGTCGATGTCGGGGCCGCTCACAGGGTATCCACGACGTGCAGCACCAGGCCGACGAGACCGCCCACCAGCGTTCCGTTAATCCGGATATACTGGAGGTCGCGGCCGACCGCTGCTTCGAGCCGGGCGGTGACGGTGCGGGCATCCCAGCCGCGGATGGTGTCGGAGACCAGCTTGACGATCGAGCTGCCGTAGCTCGCCGCGGTTCCGACCACGGCGCGGCGCGCAAACTGGTTGATCGCTGCGCGGATGCGCGGGTCGCGCTCGAGCGTGCCGCCCATCGACTTCAGCACTTCGCCGAGCTTGCCGGCGAGCACCGCGTCGGGGTTGCGGGCGGCGCGAACGATCGCCTCGCGGCTCTTCTGCCACAGGGCATCGAGCCACAGGCTGACCGAGCGGTTGTCGAGCAATTGCTCCTTGATCGCCTCGACCTTCTCGCGCGTCTCGGGACGGGTTTGGAGGTCGTTGGCGAGCTGCGCCAGCGCTTCCTCGACCTTCATCCGCACCGGGTGCGCGGGGTCGGTGGACATTTCGGAGGTCAGCTTGCGCAAGCCATCGACGATCGCGTCGGCGAGCCTGGCGTCGAGGCCGGCGAGCTTCAGCACCCAATTGGCCTTTTTGTGCACCATCTCGCGGATCAGCGGCTCATTGGCGTCGAGCGCGCGGGCCATCCAGCGGATCGCTGCCTCGAGCATCGGTACGTGGCGGTCCTCGTTGATCGCCGAGGCGAGGGCATGGCCGAGCAGGGGCGAGACCTGGGTCTTGCGCAGGCGCGACGAAATAGCGCCCTTGACGATACCGCCGAGGCGCTCGTCGTCGAGGCTTTCGAAAATGTCGGCGATGAGGCGCGAGGCGCCAGCGCGGATTCGCGTGCCCTCGCCGGCAGGGGTCTGGAGGAACCGCCCGGTCGCGGCGGCGACGTCGATGTTGCGCATCCGCCGGGCGACGACGCCGGGGATCAGGAAATTCTCCTGCAGGAAGCGCGCCAGCGCCTCGCCGATGCGGTCCTTGTTGCGCGGGATGATCGCCGTGTGGGGGATCGGCAGCCCGAGCGGATGGCGGAACAGCGCCGTCACCGCGAACCAGTCGGCGAGGCCGCCCACCATCGCCGCCTCGGCGAATGCCTTCACATAAGCCAGCGCGGGATAGCGGTGCTCGAGCGCGCGCGCGGCGAAGAACACCGCGGCCATCGCCACCAGCAGCCCGGTGGCGACCACCTTCATCCCCTGCGCACCGGGCTGGGTCGGGTTGAAGCGGCTGAGGACCGGCGGTGAGGCGGCGCGGTTCATGCGCCCTCAATAGCCGGACATGGCCTCGGGTTCACTCCGCCGGAACGGGCGTGCCTCCGCGATGCGCTTCCTCGCCGATCAGGCGGTGGAACAGCTTCCCGATCCGCGCCTCGATCGAGATGGCGATCGAGAAGTAGGACGGCACCAGCAGCAGCGTCAGCAGAGTCGAGAAGATGAGGCCGCCGATCACGGTGATCCCCATCGG
>DASUXP010000004.1:0-9654 GCA_036377835.1 Sphingomicrobium sp.
TCGGGGCTCGCATGCTGGAACGGGATGTCGAGATAGGGGAGGACCAGCCCCTCGGCCATCAGAGGGATCACGTCATTCACGTGCGGATAGGGATAGACGTAGTGCAGCCGCACCCAGGCCCCGAGCTTGCCCAGCTCGCGAGAGAGGTCGGTCATGTGGGCGCGGACTTCGACTTCTTGTTCGCTGTTTTTGGCCTTCCACGGCCACGCCTTGTGGCGGATGTCGACGCCATAGGCGGACGTATCCTGGCTGATGACCAGCAGCTCTTTCGTGCCCGCGGCGACGAGCTTCTCGGCCTCGCGCAGCACCGCGTCGGGGCGGCGGCTGACCAGGTCGCCGCGCAAATGCGGGATGATGCAGAAGGCGCAGCGGTGGTTGCAGCCCTCGGAAATCTTCAGATAGCTGTAGTGCCGCGGCGTCAGCTTGAGCCCGGCCTCGGGCACGAGATCGATGAAGGGTGAGGGAACCGGCGGCGCGGCCTCGTGCACCGCGGCGACAACGTCCTCATATTGTTGCGGACCGGTGACGGCGAGCACGTCGGGGAAGCGGTTGCGGATCACGTCCGCTTCCTTGCCCATGCATCCGGTGACGACCACGCGGCCGTTCTCGACGATCGCCTCGCCGATCGCCTCGAGGCTCTCTTCCTTCGCGGAATCGAGGAAGCCGCAGGTGTTGACCAGCACCACGTCGGCGCCGGCATAGTCGGGCGACATGTCGTAGCCGTCGGCGCGCAGCTTGGTCATGATGCGCTCGCTGTCGACCAGGGCCTTGGGACAGCCGAGCGAGACCAGCCCGACGCGCGGGGGCTTGGGTAAGGTTGTGATGTTCATCGGAAGGCGCGGGCCAATATAGGGATTTTGCGGCGAAAACTAGGCCTTCGTCATGCCGGGCTTGACCCGGCACCCGCCCGCTTTTCGGTGCTTGAAGAAAAGGCAGGTCCCGGCTCAGGGCCGGGATGACAGTCGCTGGAGCGGTAGCTAAGAGCCGCCGACCCACACTGAGGAGCAAGCATGCGTATCGCGATGATCGGAACCGGCTATGTCGGGCTCGTGTCCGGCGCGTGCTTCGCCGACTTCGGGCATCGCGTCTGCTGCATCGACAAGGATGCCGACAAGATCGACGGGCTCAACCAGGGCAGGATGCCGATCTGGGAGCCTGGGCTCGAGGCGCTGGTCAAGGCCAATGTCGAGCGCGGGCGGCTGACCTTCTCCAAGGACCTCGCCGAAGGGGTGAAGGACGCCGAGGCGGTGTTCATCGCCGTCGGCACCCCGGCGCGGCGCGGCGACGGGCACGCCGATTTGACCTTCGTGTTCGACGCAGTGCGTGAGCTGGCGAGGGTAATCGCGTCGGGGACGGTGGTGGTGACCAAATCGACGGTCCCCGTCGGCACCGGCGACCGCATCGAGGAAATCCTGCGCGAGGAAGGGGTGAGCGATGTCTCGGTCGCGTCCAACCCCGAATTCCTGCGCGAAGGCGCGGCCATCGCCGACTTCAAGCACCCCGACCGCATCGTCGTCGGCGCCGAGGACGAGCGCGCCGAGCATTGCCTCAAGGAAATCTACCGGCCCCTGTTCCTCAACCGAGCGCCGATCCTGATCACCGGGCGTCGCACCGCCGAGCTGACCAAATATGCGGCCAATGCCTTCCTCGCGGTGAAGATCAGCTTCATCAACGAGATCGCCAACCTGTGCGAGGCGGTCGATGCCGACGTCCAGGACGTGGCGCGCGGGATCGGCCTCGACAATCGCATCGGGCCCAAGTTCCTCCACGCCGGCCCGGGCTATGGCGGAAGCTGCTTTCCCAAGGACACGCTGGCGCTCTTGAAGACCGCCGACAAGTTCGGCGTCGAGCAGCGCATCGTGCGCACCACGGTGGAGGTCAACGACGACCGCAAGGCGAGTATGGCCAATCGCGTGAAGCAGGCGCTCGGCGGCGGCCTCGAGGGCAAGCGGATCGGGGTGCTCGGCCTCGCCTTCAAGCCCAACACCGACGACATGCGCGAGGCGCCGTCGATCCCGCTCATCGCCGGGCTGACCGCGGAGGGCGCCGAGGTCGCCGCGTTCGATCCCGTCGCGCGCGGCCAGGCCGAGCAGGCGATCGCCGGGATCGAGTTCGCCGACGATGCCTATGCCGCCGCCGCCGATGCCGACGCGCTGGTGATCGTCACTGAATGGGACGAGTTCCGCGCGCTCGACCTCGACAAGATCGCCGGGACGATGCGCGGCAAGGTGCTGGTCGACCTGCGCAACGTCTACGACCGGGACGAGGCGGAGGAGGCGGGCCTCATTTATTTCGGCGTCGGGCGCGGGAAAGTCACAGCCGCCGAATAGTTCATCCGCAACGGTTCAACTTGCATCCGGAGCGATGATGACGCGTATAGGGACGCTCGATGGATAGCAGCGCCCGGATCGTGGTGATCGGCCTCGGCTATGTCGGCCTGCCGCTGGCCGTGGCGCTGGCGAGGCACTTCGACGTCACCGGCTTCGATAGTGATCCCGCGCGCATCGCCGAGCTTCGCGACGGCCGCGACCGCACCCGGGAAATCGAGCCGAAGGCGCTACGGGAATGCGGGCTACACCTCACCGCCGCGGAAGCGGAGATCGCCGGCGCCGACGTTTACATCGTGACCGTTCCGACGCCGGTGGATTCGAGCAATCGGCCCGACCTCTCGGCGGTGCTCGCCGCGACGCGGACGCTCGCCAAAGCCATCGATCCGGCCAAGCGGCCGACGGTCGTCTATGAAAGCACCGTCTATCCCGGCGTGACCGAGGACATTTGCGGGCCGGAAATCGCGCGCGTGGCCCGCCTGGTGCGCGGCCGCGACTTCCGCCTCGGCTACAGCCCCGAGCGGATCAATCCCGGCGACCGCGAGCACAGTATCGAGAAGATCACCAAGGTGATCGCCGGCGAGGACGAAGAGGTGCTCGATGAGCTCGCGGCGATCTACGGCGCGATCACCGGCGGCGGCGTGTTCCGCGCCGCGTCAATCAAGGCCGCCGAAGCGGCCAAGGCGATCGAGAATGCCCAGCGCGACATCAACATCGCCTTCATGAACGAGGCTGCCCAGCTCTTCTCGCGCATCGGGGTTTCGACCTGGGACGTGCTCGACGCCGCGCGGACCAAGTGGAACTTCCTCGACTTCAGGCCGGGGCTGGTCGGCGGGCACTGCATCGGGGTGGATCCTTATTATCTCAGTCACCTCGCCGAGCAGCTCGGGCATCACCCGCAGGTGATTCTCGCCGGGCGCGAGACCAATGACGGCATGAGCGCGTGGATCGCCGACGCGCTGCACGACCGCCGCAGGAAGGCGGGGACGGCGCTGGTGCTCGGCCTGACCTTCAAGGAGAACGTGCCCGACCTCAGGAACAGCCGCAGCTTCGACCTGGTGCGGCGGCTGCAATGGCTGGGGCATGACGTGGCGGTCGCCGACCCGCTCGCCGATGCCGGCGAGATCGAGCGCGAACATGGCCTCAAGGCCGCCGAGCCGGACGGCGAGCGCTTCGACCTTGTCATCGGGGCGGTCGCGCACCGCCAATATCGCGAACTTCCCGACGCGGCGCTCGCGGCGATGGTCGCACCCGGAGGCACGTTGGCGGACCTCAAGGGCATGTGGCGCGGGCGAGAGCTCGACCCGGCGATCGACCGGTGGACGCTGTGAAGCACGACCGCCTCGCCCCGGCGGGCCGGGTGTCGCTGCTGACCCGCAAGCGCTTCCAGTTCGCCGGGGCGCTGCTCGTCGGCGCGCTGGTCCCGTGGATTGCCCGCGGCCCGCTGCTCCCCGGCGAGATGTTCGAGGCGGCGAGCGTCAACACCTTGCTCGGCAACATCGTCGCCATCGTCATCGCCTTCTGGATGCGCCTGTCGATCGAAACCTATCCCGGCATCCGTCGCAGCTACGTGATCTTCCCCTCGGCGCTCACCGGCCATGGTCTCGTCGTCGTCTATTTCGTGCTGACCCGTTTCCCCTATGACCGGCTCGGCCTGCTCGCGGGGTTCCTGCTCCACGTCGTCTTCCTCTATTTCCTCTACGTCTATGCCGAGCGCGGGGTGCGGCGGCGGATCGCGGTGGTGCCCTTCGGCGAGATCAATGCGCTGACCCGCATTGCGGGCGTCGAGTGGAAGATGCTGAGCCGGGCGCGGCTGCACGATACGCGAGCCTGTCACGCGATCGTCGCCGACTTCTCCGCCGACCTGCCCGACGAATGGGAGGCGTTCCTCGCCGACGCGGCGCTCGCCGGGCGCATCGTCTACCAGGTGAAGCAGCTCGCGGAATCGCTGACCGGCCGCGTCGAGCTCGAACATCTGTCGGAGAACAGCTTCGGCTCGCTGCTTCCGGCGCGCGGCTATTTCCATCTGAAGGGCCTGATCGATTTCCTCTTCGCGCTTGTGCTGCTGCCGGTGGCGTTGCCGGTGATGCTGGCCTGCGCGATTGCCATCCGCCTCGACAGCAAGGGTCCGGCGTTGTTCCGGCAGAAGCGCGTCGGGCACGCCGGCAAGCTCATCACCGTCTACAAGTTCCGCACCATGCGCGAGGTGGTGATCGACGACGAGCGGGCGGCCGCGATGACCGGAGCGGACGACGAGCGCGTGACCCGGGTCGGGCGCGTGCTGCGCTACCTCAGGCTCGACGAGCTCCCGCAGATCTTCAACATCCTCAAATGGCAGATGAGCTGGATCGGCCCGCGCCCCGAGGCGGAGGTGCTGTCGATCTGGTACACCGACGAGCTGCCCTTCTACCGCTACCGTCACGTGGTGAAGCCGGGCATCTCGGGCTGGGCGCAGGTCAACCAGGGCCATGTCGCCGAGGTCCGGGAAGTCCACCGCAAGCTGCAGTACGATTTCTACTACATCAAATATTTCTCGCCCTGGCTGGACCTGCTGATCCTCTTCCGCACGGTGAAGACAATGCTGACCGGCTGGGGCGCGCGGTAGCCGTTGATTGACTGTTCACCTTCTCGCCCCCATATGCGCGGGCAGCGACGCTATCACGCAGCGTGAATAGGCCGATGGCCTCAAGCTACCGCGTCGTTTTTCCCAAGAGCTTCCCATTTCACGCGGGTCGTTCGTGACCGTTGAGCCGTGCGGCGATGCCGCGCGGCCGCTTGAAGTGAGTTGAAGATCAATGTCATTTTCCAGTCTCGGGCTGTCGCAGCCCGTGCTCCGCGCGCTTGCGGAGAAGCAATATTCGAACGCCACGCCGATCCAGGTGCAGGCGATCCCCAAGGTGATCGAGGGCCGCGACCTGCTCGGCATCGCGCAGACCGGCACCGGCAAGACCGCCGCCTTCATGCTTCCGTCGATCGACCGGCTGGCGGCGA
Source organism: Sphingomicrobium sp. (assembly GCA_036377835.1). GTDB lineage: Bacteria > Pseudomonadota > Alphaproteobacteria > Sphingomonadales > Sphingomonadaceae > Sphingomicrobium. The sequence continues at coordinate 5,319 of DASUXP010000004.1, forward strand.
CCCGGCGCATGCCGCGCCCGGCCTCGTGCCGGATGCTGGTGCTCGCGCCGACGCGCGAGCTGGCGACGCAGATCGCGGCCAGCGCCGATTCCTACAGCCGCTATTCGCGCCTGTCGGTGACCACCGCGTTCGGCGGCGTTCCCATCGGCAAGCAGCGCCGCGCGCTGGAGCGGGGCGTCGATGTCCTCGTCGCCACGCCGGGCCGGCTGATCGATCTCGTCGAGCAGCGCTACCTGAGCCTGCGCGAAGTCGAGATCCTGGTCCTCGACGAGGCCGACCAGATGCTCGATCTCGGCTTCATCCATGCGCTGAAGGCGATCGTGAAATGGCTGCCCGAGAAAAGGCAGACCCTGTTCTTCTCGGCCACCATGCCGAAGTCGATTCGCGAGCTCGCCGACCGATTCCTGACGCGGCCCGTCGAGGTCCGGGTCGCTCCGGCGGCGACCACCGCCGAGCGGGTCGATCAATATGTGAGCTTCGTCGGCCAGAGCGAGAAGCAGGCCCTGCTCACCATCATGCTGCGCGTTGGCTTTTCCGAGCGCGGCAACATGGACCGGGTGCTGGTTTTCACCCGCACCAAGCACGGCGCCGACAAGGTGGTGAAGCTGCTCGCCGGGAGCGGAATCGCGGCCGCCGCCATCCACGGCAACAAGAGCCAGCCCCAACGCGAGAAGGCGCTCGCCGCGTTCAAGTCGGGCGAGGTGCCGATCCTGGTCGCGACCGACATCGCGGCGCGCGGGATCGACGTCAGCGGCGTCAGCCACGTGATCAACTTCGAGCTGCCCAACGTCGCCGAGCAATATGTCCACCGTATCGGGCGCACCGCCCGGGCCGGTGCCGCCGGGGTGGCGATCGCTTATTGCGCCGACGACGAGCGGGCGTACCTGCGCGACATCGAGAAGCTCACCCGGCAGAAGATCGAGGTGGCGCCGCTGCCGGCGAACTTCGTCGCCGAGGCGGAGCGCATCCGCGCCACCCGCGCGGCGCCTGCGCCGGCACACCGTCACGAGCGCCGTGCACAGCCGTCTCGCGATCATCGCGGCGCCGGTGCGCGACGCCAGCGCGGGCGCGGCAGGCGCCGGCGCGCGGCCTAAGGGTCAGTCGCGCGTCCGCGGGGCGATCTCGTCGAGATGCTTCAGCATGTCGGCGGGATCGTCGTAGACACGCAGCGCGCCCGCATCCATCAGCTCCTCGCGGCCGTAGCCGCCGGACAAGAGGCCGATCCCGAGCGCTCCGCAGCGCGCGGCGGCGATCATGTCCCAGATGCTGTCGCCGATCACGTAGGAGCCTTGCGCGCTGGTGCCGAGGCGCCGCGCGGCTTCGACGAACAGGTCCGGGTCGGGCTTGGCGTAATTCACCTGGTCGCGGGTGACGACGACGCTGCGCCCGGTATCGACCGATAGCGCGCGGAGGTTAGCCGCGGCGGTCTCCATGCGGCCGCTGGTGGCGATCGCCCAGGGAAGTTCGAGCTCGCTGAGCGCCTGCAGCAGGTCGACCGCGCCCGGCAGCGGCACGACCTCGTTCGATAAGCCAAGGAACAGCTCCGCGTGGCGCGCGCGAAGCCGCTGGATGCTGTCCTCCTCGATCGGCGCTCCGAGCTCGCGCAGCAGCTGGTTGGTGAACAGCCCGCCGCTCATCCCGATCTTGCGATGGATTCGCCAGACCGATAGCTCGATGCCCTCGCCGCGAAGCGCGAGATGCCAGGCGCGGACGTGCTGATAGACGCTGTCGACCAGCGTGCCGTCGAGATCGAAGAGGAAGGCGGTGGCGGAGCTCACATCCGTCCAGCGCCCCGGCGCCGGACCGGTTCCCGGGCGTGAGCGCCTTTACCGGCGCTATTGCGTCTCGGTCAGCCCGCTGCCCATGTCGCTGAGGTCGAGATATTCGACGCGGGTCTCGGGCGAGCGACCGGGGTTTCGGCTGTCGGTCTTGCGTTCGAACCCGGCGGTGTAGGTGTAGCGCTCCAGACGGCGCGAAGCCGGTGATGTGGGATCGGCCAGCGTGTATCTGCGGCCCATCAGCGACGCGAGCAGAGGCTGCGCCCAGAAGGTTCCGCCGTGGTGGCGCACGATCTCAGCGTCGGCGACCCGCCCGTCGGCAGTGATGCGGAACGCGATGTCGACCCACATGTCCTCGACCACGGGCGTTTCGCGGTGGGTGGCGAAGCTCTGCGGTCCGTGGGCCGCCATCGTGCCCGCCCGCGCGATCCCCGGCCTGGCTCTGCCGATGTCGCCTTCGGTGTCGGCGGTCGGACCGACCCTGATGGTCATTGTCGGATCGTTGATCATCCCGAAGCGCTGGTCGGCGCTGTTCGTGTCGCGCCGGCCGAGCTCGTAGGGCGGCGAATAGAGGAGGATCGGGCGCTGGACGTTGAGCGCCGCGAGCTCGCGCTGGATCGCCTGTCCGCCGGCCTCGTCGCCCTTGAGGAAGGCCATTCGCGCGAGCGCCAGCTTCGCCTCCAGCACCGGCGCGCGCATGTCGGCGCCCTGAAGCGCGGCGATGCGCTTGATCTCGTTGACCTGCCAGCTGCTGTTGGGGGGCAAGTGGCGGATGGCGGAGCGCAGCTCGGCGAGCGCGGCGATGTCCGGGCGGCCCGCGGCGCGCGCCTGGTGGGCGACCATCTCGTAATAGCCGCGGGCGCGTTCGTGGCCGCGGGTGCGATAGATCATCTCGGCCACTTCCATCAGCGCCGAGAACTTGCGCACGTCCTCGGATGGCAGGCCGTATTTCAGGGTCCGGTAGATGCTCCACGTCGAATATTGATAGTCCCAGTCGAGCCCCATGTGGGCGGCGACCCGGCCGTTGGCGCGGTAGAGGTCGGACACTGGGATCGGGTAGCGCCGCGCCTCGTCCTTGTTGCGGCCGAGCGCCGCGAGCAGGGTGTGGCGGGCCTTGTCGTATTTGCCGTCGAGCAGCTGCGTCTCGGCGAGCGCGAGGGTCGCGTCGATGTCCTCGTTGGGCGGGCAGTGGCGCGCGAGACAGTCGCGCAGCGCATCCTCGGCGATTCTCAGCCTCTGGCCGATGACGATGATCGGGCTGGTGGAGGCGGCGGCCGGTGCCGGCGCCGCTGCGAGCATGATCGTGCCTAGGAAAACGAACATTGGAAGCGCCCCCGCAACAAGTTCGTAAACGAAGACTGTAGCTTAGCAGCGTCCCACTGGCAAACCTGAGCGCGACGGCGCGAGCGCTAGCCGCGCTCTTCGCACTTGTTCACACGAAGGCGCCAAGCCCCGGATTTGCCATGCCGATCCAGCGCAGTGGCGTTTGAGGCCTTGCACGATGGGTGCGCTTGCGCCGGAGCTCGCGTAACGGAACTTCGTGGGTACTTGGTGTAGGAACCTAAATTTCAACTGACAGGCACCGCTTGAAGCATTAGATACAAGGCGCTCGGGGAAAGCGTGTTGCGTTGGGGGGCTGCAGCATGGCTGCGGATTCGCGAGGTTATTATGCCCAGCTGGGGCTAAGCCCAGGCGCGTCGATTGACGTCGTGCGGGCTGTTTATCGTCAGCTCGCAAAAGAATGTCATCCGGACAGACCAGGTTGCAACGACGGAGGCGAGCGTTTCCGGAAGATCACGGAGGCATACGAAGCCCTCTCCGATCTCGCGTTCAAAGCTGCGTACGACAGTGGCGAGCAGGCGCGCGGCGAAGAAGAGAATTCAGAGCAAGCTACTCAGATCGATCCCGTACTGTGCCAGGTCTGTGGGAGGGTCACTGCTCAACCGCGCCGGCTTGCCTTCTGGCGAGTGACGAGTTTGATCTTGGCAAGCCAAAAGAACCCCATTCAGCGGATCTACTGCCGCGATTGCGCGGGAAAAGAGCAATGGAAATCCACCATTTGGACGTCCTTGTTGGGTTGGTGGGGCATCCCTTGGGGACCCGTTTGGGCAATTCAGCACGGTGTGATGAACGCTATAGGAGGTAGCCGAGAAGAAAAAGTCGATGAAGCGCTGATGTGGCAAAACGCCATTGCATTCGCCATGCGAGGTGAGGGGCAGTTGGCAGTTGGCCTCAGCAACATACTTCGCAAGTCCGATGACGCTGAGATTGGTCAGAAATCGGCGGAAATCATAAGATTTTTTGCGGATCGAGGCGTTGATCCAAGAAGTACGCTTGCGGACGTTTGGAGGCGATCAATTTGGCGGACGGCAGCGTTATTTGGAATCGCTTTCGCCGTTCCAGCTGCAGCCGTGGCTATCATCGTGATTCCGGCCTCCAACGTTCAAGAATCTTATAGCGCACCGTCGGATGCAACGGATGCACCGAACAATTTGGAAAGTTCTGGCGAAACCTCTGGGCTGCCTGCGACGGAAACATCTTCAGAGTCAGCAACTCCT
>DASUXP010000005.1:0-8775 GCA_036377835.1 Sphingomicrobium sp.
TCCACCGCCGACGCCCGCGCCTGGATGAAGTCGAAGCGCGCGCTCGGATCTCGCCCCATCAGCCGTTCGACCAGGTCCTTCACCGGCTGGCGGTCTTCGTAGGCGCTCGGCAGCGTGACCTTGAGCATGGACCGCGTCGCCGGGTCCATGGTGGTTTCCTTGAGTTGCTGCGGGTTCATCTCGCCGAGGCCCTTGAAGCGGCTGACCTCGACCTTCTTGCCCTTGAACTCGGTCGCCTCGAGCTCGGCGCGATGGGCGTCGTCCCTCGCATATAGGGTCCTGGCGCCGGCGGTCAGCCGGTAGAGCGGGGGCTGGGCGAGGTAGAGGTGGCCGCGGCGGACCAGCTCGGGCATTTCCTGGAAGAAGAAGGTCATCAGCAAGGTGGCGATATGGGCGCCGTCGACGTCGGCGTCGGTCATGATGATGACGCGCTCGTAGCGCAGCGCCTCTTCGTTGAACTTGTCGCGGGTGCCGCAGCCCAGCGCGAGGGTGAGGTCGGCGATCTCCTGGTTGGCGCGGATCTTGTCCTGCGTTGCGGAGGCGACGTTGAGGAACTTGCCGCGGATGGGGAGGATCGCCTGGGTCTTGCGGTTGCGCGCCTGCTTGGCGCTGCCGCCGGCGCTGTCGCCCTCGACAATGAACAGCTCGGTGCCCTCGGGATCGTCGGAGGAGCAGTCGGTGAGCTTGCCGGGAAGGCGGAGCTTGCGGGCGCTGGTCGCGGTCTTGCGCTGCACCTCGCGCTCCGCGCGGCGGCGGAGGCGCTCCTCCATCCGCTCGACGATGCTTCCGAGGAGCGCGCGACCGCGGTCCATGTTGTCGGCGAGATAATGGTCGAAATGGTCGCGCACCGCGGCCTCGACGAAGCGCGCCGCCTCGAGGGAGGTCAGGCGATCCTTGGTCTGGCTCTGGAAATGCGGGTTGCGGATGAACACGCTGAGCATCAGCTCGACACCGTTGAACACGTCGTCGGCGGTGATGTCCTTGGCGCGTCTGTTGCCGACCAGCTCGCCGAAGCCGCGGATGCCCTTGGTGAGTGCGGCGCGGAGCCCCGCTTCGTGGGTGCCGCCGTCGGGAGTCGGGATGGTGTTGCAATAGTAGCTCTCGCTGCCGTCGGAATAGAGCGGCCAGGCGACGGCCCATTCGGCGCTGCCCTGATCGCCAGGGAAGTCCTGTTTGCCGGTGAAGGGCTGGTTGGTGACGGTCGGACGCTCGCCCAATTGCTCGGCGAGGTGGTCGGCAAGGCCGTTCGCGAACTGGAACACCGCCTGATCGGGCACTTCGGCGCTGGCCAGCGACGGGTCGCAGCGCCAGCGGATCTCGACGCCGGCGAAGAGATAGGCCTTGGACCGCGCGAGCTTGTAGAGGCGGGCCGGGTCGAAGGCGGCGTCGGCGCCGAAAATCTCTGGGTCCGGCGTGAAGGCGACGGTGGTGCCGCGGCGGTTGGGGGCGGCGCCGACCTGTTCGAGCTTCGAGGTGGCGACGCCCTTGGAGAAGGTCTGGCGATAAAGCTGCTTGTCGCGCGCGACCTCGACGACCGTCTCCGTCGAAAGCGCGTTGACGACGCTGACTCCGACGCCGTGGAGGCCGCCCGACGTGCTGTACGCTTTGCCTTCGAACTTCCCCCCCGAGTGGAGCATGGTCATGATGACCTCGAGCGCCGACTTGCCGGGATATTTGGGGTGCGGGTCGACCGGCATGCCGCGGCCGTTGTCGGTGACGGTCAGGCGGTTGCCGGTGTCGAGCGTCACCTCGATCCGGGTCGCATGGCCGGCGACCGCTTCGTCCATGCTGTTGTCGATCACCTCGGCGGCGAGGTGGTGAAGCGCCCGCGCGTCGGTCCCGCCGATATACATGCCCGGCCGGCGGCGGACGGGCTCGAGGCCTTCGAGGACCTCGATCGAGGATGCGTCGTAGCTGTCGGGCGACGAAGTGGAGGATGACGAGAACAGGTCGGCCATTTACGAGTGGGTATAGGAGCGTGATTCGAGCCGTGCCAAGGGAGCGGCGGGCCGTTTTCCACAGGTCTTGAAAAGCCGGATGGCAATTACAGATTCTGCCCCGCCGGATGCCATCCGGGTCCGGTGACGGGGCTGACGGCCCTTCACGTGCAGGACTGCCGCCCCGCCTTGTTGCTCAAGAGGAGGACAAGACATGCGCAGTGCATTCGATTTTTCGCCGTACCGCCGCTCGAGCGTCGGTTTCGACCGGCTGTTCGACATGCTCGAGAATTCGAGCCTCGGCGGACCGCAGGAGAATTATCCGCCGTTCGACCTCATCAAGTCGGGCGAGAATGAGTATCGGATCGAGCTCGCGGTCGCCGGGTTCAAGCCCGAGGAGATCGACATCACCGCTCAGCAGAACGTGCTGCTCGTCTCCGGCCGCAAGTCGGAGGAGAGCGACGAGAAGGGCGGCGACTTCATCTATCGCGGGATCGCCAACCGCTCGTTCGAGCGCAGCTTCGCGCTCGCCGACCATATCCAGGTCAGGGGCGCGGACATGCGGGACGGGCTGCTGTCGATCGAGCTGGTGCGCGAAATCCCCGAGGCGATGAAGCCGAAGAAGATCAGCATCGGCGGATCGCAGGGCACGGCCTCGGGCCCGCAGCATGACCGCATCGGCAGCGACCAGCCAGCGTCGAGGCAGACGGTCGACGCCGAGGCGCAGAGCGCCTGACAGGCAGGCATGGCAAAGCCCCGGAAGGCTTCGGCTCTCCGGGGCTCTTTTTTGCACCTACCACAGGCGGGTGGCAGCGACTTCGAGCTCGGCGCGCTTGGCGAACAGCGGGTCGGACAACTCGCTGCCGTTGACGCCGTCGTCATTGTCATGGGCCGAGCCGCTGCGGTCAGCACATTCGTCCCGCTGCCGCGCTGCCTCGCCGACGATGTCGGGAAAGCGCGGGTCCATCAGCAGATGTCGCATTTTCGGGGATCCTTGCAGGAGGTCCGGGCGCGCCGCGGGGAGGGGGGAGCGGATGTGCGACGCGCCCGGGAGCCGGTCAGCCGACGCGAAGCGTGCCGTTCATCCGGATCGGCCGGCTGATGTTGAAGTAGTTGGGCGAGGTCTTCATCACCGTCTGGTGGATTTCCTCGAACTGCTCGGGCGAGCCGTTCCCCTTGATTGCGACTTCATAGTCGATGGCCTCGTAGCCCGGGGGCACGGCGTCATCGAGGCCAAGGAAACCGCGCAGGTCGAGCGTGCCTTTGGTGCGGATCTCGACCGAGTCGAGGGTGATGCCCTTCAAGGACGCACCGGCGACATAGCCGACCAGCATGCAGGCGTTGACCGCCGCCATCAGCAGCTCCTGCGGGTTGGGCGCGCCGTCGGAGCCCAATAGCTCGCATGGCTCGTCGGCGACGATGGTGTGCGAACGCGCGATGCGCTCGCCGCCGAGCGTGAACCCCTCGACGCTCGACTCGCTGCGGGTCTGGCCCTGCCAGCGGGTGACGACCTCGAAGCCGGCGAGCGCCTTGCCCGGATCGGCCTCGACCGCCTCGACGACGTCGCCGAGCGCGGCGAGATCGAGGCCGTTCACGCGGCTTTTGACGATATCCAACATTGCATTTCTCCTTGGTTGAAAGCGACCCCTCCACCCCTCCGGCGGCCCCCCTCCCCGGCAAATGCCGGGGAGGAGAGGGTTCAGGCGAACAGCGGCGCGGCTTCGGCGATGCGCTGGGCGGCGCGGGGCGACAGCGTCTCGAGAGTCGCCTTGAAGCGCTCGTGCACCATGCCGGAGCCGATGTAGGTCCAGCGCGCGGCCTGGTGTTGCTGCGGCAGGATCGCGTCGCGGTCGACGGAATGGCCGATCGCTTTTTCCAGCGCGTCGAGGTTGAAGCCCGCCTGGGCCTTCAGCCCCTCGTCGAGGAAGGCGCCGATCTCTAAGAATTCGTCGATCGCATGGTCGATCTGCTCCTCGGAGCGGCCCGCGGCGAGCGCCTCGACGATGAGCGTGTCGAGCTTGGCGTGCTGCGCCTCTTCCATCCAGTGGTGCTTCATCAGGCTCTTGAACAAAGGATCGAGGTCGCCGTCGTCGCGGATCGAGCCCAGATAATGCTGCTGGGTCATCCACTCGATCATCAGGATGACGAGCCCGACCGCGAGCGGGTCGTGGCGCAGCACTTCAGCGCCGATGTCCGCCGACGGGCCGATCATTTGGCATTCGACCGGGAAGCCGCGCACGAATGCGTCGTGGAAGCGCTTGAACAAGTGGATGTGCTTGGCTTCCTCGCCGGCGAAGTTGAGGATCGCGCGCACGCGCCAGTCGTCGCCGAGCAGGTGCGGGCGCGCATGGTCGATGAGGAAGGGGAGAATGAACTCCTCCACCACTCCGAAGATGGTGAGATATTGGTGCGCGCTGATCTGGTTGAGGATGCGCTGCTCGAACGGGTTGAGCGATTCGACCGTGGCCGTGCGGGCAAGGCTCTCGGGCATGAAGTTGCGCGAAAAGTCGAGCTCCTGGTCGGCGCGAAGCACGTCGTCGAGCTGCCACTGGGCGCGCAGCGACGAGGCGAGCGTCGCCTGGTAGTTGAAGTCGTGGTACATGCGGATATTCCCTTTTTTTTCAGACGTGCAGGATCGCCGGTGCGACCGCCGTGGAAACGGCGGAGATGCCCGACAGGAAGGCGAACAACAGGGCGACAATCCGTCGCGAACGCAGGTCGTTTTGGTTCAGCATTTCGAATCCCTTTTGATTGCCCGGGCACGAATGTCCCCGCGTCGGGAAGCAGAGCTTGCCCGAGTGGAGACGCGTGCCTGGACTTGATGGAGCGGATGTAGTCGCGGTCCCGGTTTGCCAAAATGACCGCGCTGCCGGATAAATTGACCGAAACGCCGCCGCGGGGCTGCCAATGGACGTTTTGACCGACATTCTCGGTTCGCTGCGCCTGACCGGCGGGGTCGTGATCGACGGCGCGTTCAGCGGCGACTTCTGCGTCCGCGCGCAATTCACGCCGGCGCATTGCGCACCCTTCTTCCCGCTGCCCGAGACGCTGATCAGCTACCATTACGTCCGCTCGGGAGAGATGATCGTGCAGATCGGGGACCAGCCGCCGGTCGCGCTCGACGCGGGGACGATCGTCATCCTGCCGCGCAACGACCCCCACCTGCTGGCGAGCCGCACCGGGCTTCCTCCCGCCGAGGCGAGCGAGATCGTGTGGATCACCGAGGACGGGGTCCACCACGTGTCCTCCGGCACCGACGGTCCCAAGGCGGAAGTGTGGTGCGGCTTTCTCGGCACCGCCAAGACCAACGCGCACCCGCTGCTCGACGCCCTGCCGCCGCTGCTCACGCTCGATGCCAAGGAATCGCAGGCCGAATGGCTCGACAGCTCGATGCGTTTCATGGCCGAGCGCCAGCCCTCCCCGGACGTGGTCGCGCGCCTCGCCGAGTTGTTCCTCGCCCAGGCGATCGGCGACTATGTCGACAAGCTTCCGGCCGGTTCCGAAGGCTGGCTCCGCGGGCTCACCGACCCGGCGGTGTCGCGCGCCTTGTCGGTCATTCACACGCGTTATGCCGAGGACCTCGACGTCGAGGGGCTCGCACGCGAGGCTGGGGTGTCGCGCTCGGTTCTCGGGGAGCGCTTTGTCGAGCTGATCGGCGAGCCGCCGATGCGCTATTGCGCGCGCTGGCGCATGCGCATGGCGGCCAACATGCTGCGCGACGGCAAGCACAACAGCGCGAACATCGCGTATTCCGTTGGCTTCAACAGCGAGGCGGCGTTCAACCGTGCGTTCAAGCGCGAATATGGCGAGCCTCCGGCGACCTGGCGGCGGCGCATCGAGCAAGCCGAGCAGGCCCGCGCCAGGAGCATGGACCGGAGCGAGCTGCCGCCGATCGAAGTCCAATATTGCGCGGCGGCGGACGGGACGCGGCTCGCTTACGCAATTTCCGGCGAGGGCTTTCCGCTGGTCAAGCTGCCCAACTGGTTCAACCACCTCGAGCGCGACCGAGACAGCCCGATCTGGCGCGGCTGGTTCGCCGAGCTGGGCGAGGGCCGAGCGCTGCTGCGCTTCGACGGCCGCGGCCATGGCGCGTCCGAGTGGGCGCCGCCGGAAATCACCGCGGACAGTTTCGCGGCGGACCTCGCCGCCGTGGTCGATGCCGCCGGCCTAGAACGGTTCGACCTGCTCGGCATCGGCTACGGCGCCGCGGTCGCACTCGGCTATGTGCTCCGTTACCCCGACCGGGTCCGGCGCATCGTCATGTGCAACGGCTGGTCGGTCGGCTGGGCGCGGCGAGGCGACCCCGAAGACCTCGAGCGGCGCAAGGCGATCATCAAGCTGAGCGGGATCGGCTGGGACGCGCAGTCGCCGCTGTACCGCGAGATCTACACCAAGCTCTACATCCCCGGCGGCACCGAGGCGCAGCAGGACTGGCTGAACGAGGCGCAGCGGCTGTGCACCACGCCGGAGAATGCGGTGGCGATCCAGATGGCGATGGGCGAGATCGACCTCTCAGGTGAGCTCGGTGGACTCGCGGTGCCGTGCCTTCTCTTCCACGCTCGCGGCGACGAGGCGGTGCCGTTCGAGTGCGGCGAACAGCTCGCCAGAGAGCTGGGCGACGTGCGGTTCAAGCCGCTCGACAGCAGCAACCACGTCTATCTGCCGGGCGAGCGGGCGTGGCCCGATTTCATCCGCGAGGTGCGGGAGTTTTTGGGGGAGTGAGTATCCTCCCCGAGCTGTGCTCGGGGAGGGGGACCATGCAGCGAAGATTGCATGGTGGAGGGGCTGGCGCCGGCCCCTCACCACTGCCTTCGGCAGCGGTTCCCCTCCCCCAGTCAAGCTGAGGGAGGATTAGCTAGCGAACCCGCGGACCGCCGAACGGGAGGGGCGGAGGCGGGCGACGGTCGCGCCGGGGAAGCTGCGCCTGATAGGCGACGCCGCAATGCTCGACGCAATAAGGGAAGCCGGGATTGGCCGGGGCACCGCAGAAATAGAAGTCCGGCTCGCCGGGGTGGCCGATCGGCCATTTGCAGATGCGGTCGTTCAGTTCGAGCAGGCTGGTCTTGTCGGCGACTTCGGGGCTCGGCTTGGCCGGCACCAGGCGGCGCGGCGGAGCGGGCGGGATCGGCGCCTGCTGGTCGCCCGGTCCCTGGCGGACGAACCCGCCCGGACCGATCGACCGGTATTGCATTTCCTGCGGGCTGAGCTGGCGCTGCGGGGCATTGGCCTGCGGAGCCGCAGCCGGCGCGGCCGGGCGGCTCGGCGGGGCCTCGGCCCGGGGCGCGGCGCTGACCTTGGGGGCAGGCGCGGGCGCCGCAGCCGCCGGCTTCTTGGCGTCCTTTTCCTCGCCCGGCTTCACCGGGGAGGGGCGCTGCTCGAGGCCGAGGCGGTGGGCCTTGCCGATCACCGCATTGCGGCTGACCCCGCCGAGCTCGTCGGCAATCTGGCTGGCGGTGGCGCCATCGTGCCACATCTTCTTCAGGCGCTCGATGCGCTCTTCAGTCCACGACATCTGTGTTTCTGCTCCAAACTTGCCGGGCCGTGCGTCAGCCGATAGGCGCGGCCTTCGTGAACGACCAACCTCTCCAATGGGTGCGCCACGCGCCGGGGGACCCGGTGCTGAAGGGCGTCAATTGGGGAGGCCTCAAGACCCTTTATATCAAGGAGGTGAGGCGGTTCTTCAAGGTCCAGCTGCAGACCGTTTGGGCGCCGGCCATCACGACCTTGCTCTATCTGGCGATTTTCACCGTGGCGCTCGGACGCAGTGGCCGAACCATCATGGGCGTGCATTTCGCCGACTTCCTCGCGCCGGGGCTGATCGTCATGGCGATGCTGCAGAACGCCTTTGCCAATGCGAGCTTCTCCCTTCTGGTGGGCAAGATCCAGGGGAACATCGTCGACTATCTGATGCCGCCCTTGTCCACCGGCGAGCTGATCGCGGGGCTGGTGGGCGCGGCGGTGACACGGGCCTTTCTTGTCGGTTTTGCGGTGTGGCTGGCGATGCTGCTGTGGCCGGGCGTGTCGGTCGACGTGCGCCGCCCCGAGCTGGTGCTGTGGTTCGGGCTGATGGGCTCGCTGCTGCTCTCCTTCCTCGGCCTGCTGACCTCGATCTGGGCGGACAAGTTCGACCATGCCGCGGCGGTGACCAATTTCGTCGTCACCCCGCTCTCGCTCCTCAGCGGCACCTTTTATTCGGTGCACCAGCTCGCGCCGACCTTCCAGGCGGTGAGCCATGCCAACCCGTTCTTCTATGTGATTTCGGGCTTTCGCGCGGGATTCCTCGGAGTGAGCGATTCGCCGCTGTTCGTCGGCGGGATCGGGCTGCTGCTGCTCAACATCCTCTTGTGGGCGGCCTGCTATGCGCTGCTGAGGAGTGGGTGGAAGATCAAGAACTGAGATTTTTTTCGTAAGCCGTCATCCAGGCGGCCTTGGCGCAGCGTCCAAGCTTCCAGAACCAAGGGAGTTTCAGACAATGCCAGCAACGGAAATGATCGTCATGATCGCGGTCGTCTCGGCCGTCGCATTGAGCTTCATCCACGTCGTGCGGCTGGTCGGCACGGCGATCATCCACAAGACGGTGCGGCGGGCCGTAGACCGCGATCCAGCAGCGGCCGAGGGCCTGATCGCCGAGCTCGCGCGGCCGCGGCCGCCCAGCGGCGACGATCGCCTGTCGGTGATCCTGGTCGCGCTCGGAATCGCGATGGTCGCGGCGAGCGTGGTCATCAACGACCCCGCATGGATGCATTACGGAGTCGCCGCCGCGCTCTTCCCGCTCATCATCGGCACGGCCTTGTGGCTGCGCGTCTTCGTCATCGCGCGAATGGGGCAGCGTGGCGGA
>DASUXP010000006.1:0-6901 GCA_036377835.1 Sphingomicrobium sp.
GGACTGCGGGTCCGACGTCTATTACGAGATCGACGGCAAGTATGACGACAGGTTCGACGACCTCGTCGCCATTCCGCTCGGCGCGTTCGACGATCCGTTCTTCGCGACTCCCGCTTTCTCCGTCTGGGAGCCGCGCAAGCACGACTGGGTGGACATCGTCGGCGGCGGGGTCGAGCATAACTGATGGCCACCGACCCCGCCCGAATCACGACTCCCGAGCGGACGGCCGAGGACGCGGACGCGGCGCTTCGCCCTAAGAGCCTCGACGAGTTCATCGGCCAGCAGGCGGCGCGCGAGAACCTCCGCGTGTTCGTCCACGCGGCAAAGAGCCGCGGCGAGGCGCTCGATCATGTCCTGCTTCACGGCCCGCCCGGGCTCGGCAAGACCACCCTCGCCGGAATCCTCGCGCGCGAGATGGGCGTGGGCTTTCGCGCCACCTCCGGCCCGGTGATCGCCAAGTCGGGCGACCTTGCGGCACTCCTCACCAACCTCGAGGACGGCGACGTCCTCTTCATCGACGAGATCCACCGCCTCAACCCAGCGGTCGAGGAGGTGCTCTACCCGGCGATGGAGGACCGCGCGCTCGACCTGATGATCGGCGAGGGCCCGTCCGCGCGCTCGGTGCGGATCGAGCTCCCGCGTTTCACCCTCATCGGAGCGACGACGAGGCAGGGGCTGCTGACCACGCCGCTGCGCGACCGGTTCGGGATCCCCGTCCGGCTCAATTTCTACACCGTCGAGGAGCTGGAGCAGGTCGTCCGCCGCGCCGCCCGGCTGCTCAACGTCGACCTGACGTCGGACGGGGCGCAGGAGATCGCCCGCCGCTCGCGCGGCACTCCGCGGATCGCCGGGCGGCTGCTGCGCAGGGTGCGCGACTTCGCCCATGCGGCGGGCTCCGACACCGTCGACGCCGAGGTCGCCGACAAGGCGCTGTCGCGGCTGGAGATCGACGCGCTCGGGCTCGACGCGATGGACCGGCGTTACTTGACGATCATCGCCGAGCTTTACGGCGGCGGCCCGGTCGGTGTGGAGACTCTCGCCGCTGGCTTGAGCGAGCCCCGCGACACGATCGAGGATGTGATCGAGCCGTTCCTCATTCAGCTCGGCCTCATCGCCCGCACCGCACGGGGGCGCTGCCTCAACGGCCGCGGCTATGCCCATCTCGGGCTGCCCGCGCCGCAAGGCAGCCAGGCCGGCCTGTTCGAGAGTAAATAAGGAGTCGCGATGCCCCTCAACCGTCATGCTGAACGCGTTTCAGCATCGATGAACACGGCCGGTTCAAAGAGTCGCGAATGCCTTCGTTCATGGATTCCCGCATTCGCGGGAGTGACGCTGGCATTTGCGGCGCCGGGTGCAGCCCAGTCGCCGGCGCCGGCCGCCGCCCCGGACTACAGCATGCACAAGAGCTGGCTGTGCCTGCCGACCCGCAAGACGGCCTGCACGACGCCGCTTCCCACCACCGCGCTCAACCCCAACGGCTATGGCTCGACCGGCCAGAGCACCGTCGCCACCGACCCCCCGCTCGACTGCTTCTACGTCTATCCGACGGTCTCTCGCGATCCGGGCATGAACAGCGACATGACCCCCGGCCGCGACGAGGAGCTCGCCGCGGAGGCGCAGGTCGCGCGCTTCTCTTCCGTGTGCCGCGTGTTCGCTCCGGTCTACCGGCAGATGACCATCGCCGCTGTCGCCGCCGCGGCGACCGGCGCCGACGTCACCCGCGCGGGGATGCTCGCCTATGGCGACGTGCTTTCCGCGTGGCGCAATTACATCCGTACCCGCAACCAGGGCCGCCCCTTCGTCCTCATCGGCCACAGCCAGGGCAGCCTCATGCTGCAGCAGCTGATCGCCAACGAGATGGAGAAGGACCCGGCGGCCGCCTCGCGCATGAGGCTCGCCATCCTGCCCGGATTCAACCTCCTGGTGCCGCAAGGCCGGCTCGTCGGCGGGACTCTGAAGAAGACTCCCCTGTGCAGCCGCGAGGGCCAGACGGGCTGCGTAATCAGCTGGGTCAGCTTCCGCGAGAACAACGTGCCCCCGCGCGGCGCCATTTTCGGCTATGCCGAGCAGCCGGGGATGACGGTCGGCTGCGTCAACCCCGCTCGGCCCGGCTCGCGGGGATGGGAACAGCTCGACAGCTATTGGTTCACCCGCTCCTCCTACCCGGTGCCGGGCGGGCCAATCAGCTGGTCGAGCGAAGGGCCGCCGCCGACGCCCTACGTCCGCACCGAGGGGCTGGCCTCGGCCAAGTGCGTCAACGATGGCCCGCGCGGCTACCTTTCCATCCGCACCAACGCCGATCCCAACGACAAGCGCACCGACCGAATCGGGGGCGAGGTGGCGGTGCTCGGCATGTTCATCCCCGGCTGGGGGATGCACCTCGCCGACATGGCCGAAGCGCAGGGCGACCTCGTCCGCCAGGTCGGGGCCATCGCTGCCGCCGAGTCTAGGGCTCGATCCAAAACAGCTGCTCGACGCTGAGACCCAGCGCGGCCGCGAGCTTGATCGCCAGGGTAGCCGACGGGGTGAACACGCCGTTCTCGACCGTATTCACCGTCTTGCGCGTCACCCCGACCTTCTCCGCCAGCTCCGCCTGGGTGAGGCCGAGTTCGGTGCGCCGCTCCTTGATCCGGTTGGCGAGCCGCTCAGGCATGCGCCCGGCGCTCGAGGACTCCCCAGCGGACGAGCGCTGCGACGATTCCCGCGGACATGGTGATGTGCACCGCCTCGCGCGCCGAAACCGGCTCGAACATCGTCAGGAAATAGATGACGACGCCGGCGCCCATGGCGAAGAGGAATCCCCAGCGCATGCCCTCCAAACGGTTGGCCCGCGTATTTTCGTCGTCGACGAGCTCGCGCACCTCTTTCGTTTCGAGCCAGAAGCCTTTCGTCGCGAGCGCCGCGACGATGATGACCGACAGCACCAGCCACGCGGATATCTTCACCGTGTCCACGGCCCGGACCGCCGTGGCAGAGCTCTGCGTGAAATAGGACGCCTGCTGGGTCAGGAAAATCACGGCCAGGAACGGCAGCATCCGCGCCCGTCGCCTGCTCAGATACTCCGCCTTCTCCGCCACGCTCATCGGCATCTTGCGGACGCGCCACTTGAAGATCGCGACGAGAATGAGCGCGGCGGCGATGCCCGCCAGAAAGAAGATGATTGTTCGCAACTGCTGATCCATGCCCCGGTCCTTTGTAACCTCTAGGTGACATGTAACCTGTGCGTTACACGCGAGTCAAGCGGGGTTACGCGGCGAGTGGGCGCCCGCTACAGCGCCCCGCGGATGGCGGACCTCGACACACCCTATCGCGGCGGCTTCGCCGGGGCGGAGCACCATTTCGCTTTGTCGGTCTATTTCGAGGACACCGACGCCTATGGGATCGTCTATTACGCCAACTATCTGAAGTTCATGGAGCGGGCGCGCTCGGACATGATCCGCGCCGTCGGAGTCGACCAGGCCGCCGAGCTCCGCGCCAGCGGCAGCGCTTATGCGGTGGTCGAGGTCGACATCCGCTATCGCAAGCCGGCGCGGCTCGGCGACGACATCGTCGTTGTCAGCACGATCGAGGAAATTCGCGCCTCCTCGGTGCGGATTCAGCAACGAGTCATGCGAAGGGAAGAACAACTCACCGATGCGCGCGTGACGGCGGCCTTCCTCGATGGTGAAGGTCGCCCGAAGCGGCAGCCGCGCGAATGGGTCGAGAAGTTCAAGAGGATCGCCACCACCGCATGATTCGCCGCGTTTCGTTCTCGCTGCTGCTTCTCGCTTCGCTCCTGTCCTCGCCCGCCGCGGCGCAGGTGGCCTCGGTGATCGCCGTCCCGCCGCTGGCGACGCCGGACAGGGGCAGCGGACCTGACAGCCCGGCGCAAATCGCCTGGCAGGCCTCGCAGCTCATCGCGTCGGACCTGCGCACCACCGCCGAGCTGATGCCGCTCGACCCCGATCAGAAGGATTTCTATTCCTATCCCGAGGTCACCGCCCCGACCTTCTCCAAGTGGAAGTCGCGGGCCAAGCTGCTCCTCACCGGTTTCGTCCGCTCGCGCTCCGACGGCCGGCTCGCCGTCGGTTGCTACGTCTATGACGTGACCAAGGGCCGCGAGCTCGACCGCGTCGGCTTCGTCTTCGCGCCCGAAAACTGGCGTCGCGCAGCCCACAAATGCTCGGGCCTGGCCTATACGGCGGCGACGGGCGCTCCGGGCATCTTCGACACGCGCATCGCTTATGTCGCCGAAAGCGGCCCCGCGACCTCGCGCATCAAGCGCATCGCGGTGATGGACAGCGACGGGATCGACCACAAATATCTGACCGCCGGAGACTCGATCGTGCTGACTCCCCGGCTCTCGCCCAAGGGCGACCGGGTCGCCTTCGTCAGCTTCGTCGGCGGACAGCCCCATGTCCTCGTCGCGGACGTCGCCTCGGGCCAGGCGGCGCCGCTACTGCCGGGCAATGTCACCAGCTTTGCCCCCAGCTTCTCGCCAGACGGGAACCGGATCGTCTTTTCGATGCAGATCGGGATCAACACCGATATCTATGTCGCCGACTCGCGCGGCGGAACGGCGCAGCGCCTGACCAGCGCTCCAGGCATCGACACCAGCCCCAGCTTCTCGCCCGACGGCAGCCGAATCCTGTTCGAAAGCGACCGCTCGGGAGCCCAGCAGCTCTACGTGATGAACAGCGACGGCAGCGCCCAGCGCCGGGTCAGCTTCGGCGGAGGCTGGTATGCCGCGCCGCAGTGGAGCCCGGACGGCGAGTGGGTCGCATTCGTCCGCCGGGTCCCCGGCGCGGGACGGCGGATCGGCGTGATGAAGGCCGACGGTACGGGCGAGCGCCTGCTCACCAACGGACCCTATGACGAGGGCGCGAGCTGGGCGCCGAGCAGCCGCGAGCTCATCTACCAGAGCACCGACGCCGCCGGGCGCAGCGGCCTTTACCGGATCTCGCTCGACGGGAGCCAGCCGCGCAAGGTGACGACGCCGCAGGACGCGTCCGATCCGGACTGGTCGGGAGTGATCGACTGATGCGCAAGACCACGATCCTGCTCGCCGCTTTGGTTCTCGCCGAAGCCGCGCAGGCGCAGCTTCCGGGCCTTCGCCGGCGCGATCCCGTCCCGGTGCAGCCGGTGCTCGTCGGGATCGACGCACTTCGCGCCGACTTCATCGCCCAGTCGGGCGGCGACACCGTCTATTTCGGCGGCGACAGCGCGGCGCTCACCCCGCAGAGCCGCGCGACCCTCGGCGCCCAGGCGATGTGGCTCCGCCGCCATCCCGAGGTCGTGGTCCGCATCGAAGGCCATGCCGACCGCTCCGACACGCGCGATCATGCCCTCGCCGTCGGCGCCCGCCGCGCCGAGGAAGTCCGCGACTATCTGGTCCTGCTTGGTGTTCCGGCGGCGCAGCTCACTACGCTCAGCTGGGGCAAGGAGCGCCCCGGAGCGCAAAGGGCGCAGACGGTCCTGGTCCGCTAGTTCCCCGGCGAACGCCGGGGTCCAGTCCAGGAAGAAAAACCTGGGCTCCTGCCTTCGCCGGAGCACAGTCCGATTACGCCGCCCGGCGCCCGTATCCCGTCGCCGCGAGCCAGGCCCGCGCCTGGCGCTGCGCCTCGGCGATCTCGCGCGCGGTCATCTCCAGCGCGATCTCGGCTCGGCACTGCTGCCCGCGCGTGCTCCCGTTGAGCGCCGCGAGATTGAACCATTTGTGGGCTTCGATGAGGTCCACCGGCGCTCCGCCGCGGCCCGTCGAGTAAGTGACTCCAAGCTCGTACAGCGCGTCGACGTCGCCGCGCTCGGCATCGGCAAGCCGGCTCCGGATCAGGAATTCCGCGCCCTTCTGGCTGATCGCTCCCATTTCTTTCCCCCTGTCCCTCTGTTGAGACAGGAATTCACCAGCGGATGGCAAAGAAATGGTTAACGTCGCGAAGACCCTGCCGTGGACAGGTCCATTTCGAGCCGGACATTGTCGATCAGCCGGGTGGTCCCGATCGTCGCCGCGGCGATCAGCCGCATCGCGCCGCGCGGCTCGTCGAGCGGCTCGAGCGTCGCCTCTTCGACCAGCGCCAGATAGTCGATCCGCAGGAAGCCGGCATCGACCAGCGCCTGCTTCGCCTGCCGCAGCGCCGCCGCCACGCCGGCGCCACCGAGAATCGCCGAGCGCGCCGCTTGCAAGGCTTCCGGCAGCGCCACGGCACGCGACCGCTCGTCGGCCGAAAGATGGGCGTTGCGCGAGGAAAGGGCGAGCCCGTCCGCGTCGCGCACCGTCGCCACGCCGACCACCTCGACTGCGATGCCGAGATCCGCGACCATGCGCCGAATCACAGCGAGCTGCTGAAAGTCCTTGTCGCCGAACACCGCAATGTCCGGGCCCACTGCGAGCAGCAACTTGGTGACGACCGTCGCCACCCCGTTGAAATGGCCGGGCCGGTGCTCGCCCTCCCAGCGGTCGGAGACTCCCGCGACGTGAACCGTCGTCGCAAAATTCTGTGGATAAATATCGTCCACGGCGGGCATCCAGACGAGATCGCAGCCCGCCTGCTCCAGCTTGATCAGATCCTCGGCTTCGGACCGCGGATAACGTTCGAGATCGGCGGGATCATTGAACTGCGTGGGATTGACGAAGATGCTCGCTACGACCTTGCCCGCGCGCCGTTTCGCCTCCTCGACCAGCGCCAGATGGCCGGCGTGGAGCGCGCCCATCGTCGGCACCAAAGCGACGCTCGAGGCGCCGAAATTCGCCCGCGCATTCGTCAATTCTTCACTGCTGCGAACGGTTTGCACGCGCTTCCCGCCTCGGGTAATTTGTTGACGGGGCGGCGTTTCGATGCCGCGGGGGAAAAGATCAAGTGATGAGCCACCAGCCGCATTTCATCGTCTTCGCCAACGAAAAGGGCGGGACCGGCAAGTCCAC
>DASUXP010000007.1:0-10926 GCA_036377835.1 Sphingomicrobium sp.
CGGTCGAGACGAGGAAGCCGAGCGCGAGGCTGCCGACGATGAACAGGAACAGGCCGAGGATCAGGGCCGGCCAGCCGCCCGCCATCGGCACTCCGAACAGGATCCGGGCCAGCGCGATGATCAGCGTCGCCTGGATCACCCCGACCATCACATAAGGGGTCAGCTTGCCGATCATTACCTCGATCGGGCGGACCGGGGTCGAAAGCAATGTCTCCATCGTCCCGCGCTCGACCTCTCGGGTCATGGCGAGCGCGGTCATCATCACCAGCGTCATGGTGAGGATGGTCGCGACGAGGCCGGGGACAATGTTGTAGGCGGTGACGCTCTCCGGGTTGTAGCGGCGCTGGACGACCACCTCGAACGGCTGCTCGGCCGGCTTCGGGGCGGCCCCGGCGAGCGGGCCTTTCAAGTCGTGCATCAGCGCATATTGCGGAAGCGCGGCGAGCGCGGCCACGGCGCCGCCGGTCGCGGCGGGATCGGAAGCGTCGGCCTCGACCAGGATCTGCGGGTTGTCGCGGCGGACCACGCGGCGGCTGAAATCGCCGGGGATGGTGACCGCGAACTGAACGTCGCCGCGCTCGATCAAATCGTCCATCTCGGCAGGCGAGCGGGCCACGTGGCGGATGTCGAAATAGTCGCTGCGGTCGAGCGCTCCGAGCACCGAGCGGGCGAACTGGCCGTGGTCCTGGACGAGGACCGCGGTCGGCAGATGCCTGGGGTCGGAATTGATCGCATAGCCGAACAGCAGCAGCTGGATCACGGGCACGCCGATGATCATCGCATAAGTGAGCCGGTCGCGGACGAGCTGGGTGAACTCCTTGGCGAGGACCGCGGCGATGCGCGACAGGGACAGGCCCATCATGCCGCCTCGGCCTCCTGCGCATGGGTGCGCATCAAGTGGATGAACACGTCCTCGAGGCTCGGCGCGACCTCGGCCCAGTGCCAGGGTTCGCGGCGGAAGTGCTTGATCGCCGCCTCGAGCCTGGCGCGGTCGGTGCCGCTGACGTGCAGCGCCTGGCCGAACGGCGCGACCATCTCGATCCCCGGCTTGTCCTGCAGCTCGCCGGCCAGGCGGTCGGCGCGCGGGCCTTCCGCCTCGAACGTGACGAGGCGCGATTGGGAGATCAGCTGGTCTGCCGTTCCGCGCGCGATGAGGCGGCCGTTGAAAATGTAGGCGATCTCGTGGCAGCGCTCGGCCTCGTCCATGTAATGGGTCGAGACGAGCACGGTCATGCCCTCGTCGGCGAGGCGGTGGATTTCGTCCCAGAAATCGCGCCGGGCCTGCGGGTCGACGCCCGCCGTGGGCTCGTCGAGCAGCAGCAGCTTCGGCTGGTGCATCACCGCGGCGGCGAGCGCGAGGCGTTGCTTCCACCCGCCGGAGAGCTGCCCGGCGAGCTGCTTGCGGCGGTGGGCGAGGCCGAGCTTGGCGAGGGTGTCGTCGACGCGCCCGGCGATACGGTCGAGGCTGTAGACCCGGGCGATGAAGGTCAGATTCTCCTCGATCGTCAAATCCTCGTAGAGCGAGAAGCGCTGGGTCATGTAGCCGGTCTGGCGCTTGATCGCCTCGGCCTCGCGGGGGAAATCGAGGCCGAGCACCTGGCCGTGGCCGCTGTCGGGGGTGAGCAGGCCGCACAGCATGCGCAGCGTGGTCGTCTTGCCCGAGCCGTTGGGGCCGAGGAAGCCGGTGATGCGACCCTGCTCGATCCGGATCGAGACGTGGTCGACGGCCTGCAGCGCCCCGAAGCGCTTGCTCAGGTCCTCGACGTCGATGGCCAGCGTCACGGTAGCGGCTCGACGTCGACGGGGAGGCCGGGTTGGAGGTTCGCGGGCCGCGTCGGCCACGCTTCGACCATGAACACCAGCCGGTCGCGGCTGTCGCGGCTGAAGATGATGGGCGGGGTGAACTCCGGGCGTGGGCTGACGTAGCGAATCGTCGCCGTCATTCCGGCGGCGCAGCTGTCGCAGGAGAAGCGGACCTGCCGGCCGGGCCGGTAGCGGGCGACCTGCCGCTCGGGGACGAAGAAGCGGACCTTGACCTTGGCGTCGGGGAGCAGCGCAATGACCGGCTGGTTGGCCGACACCCATTCGCCGGGCTGGAAATAGACGTCCTCGACGCGGCCGGCCGCGGGCGCGGCGGGGGAGAGCTGGTTGACCCGGATCCGCACCTCGCGCCCGCCAGCGCGCGCTCCGGCCGCCTGGGCCTCGGCGGCGCCGACCTGCGCGCGGCGCGCCTGCGCCGTTTTCTGCGCCGCGGCGACGCGCGCGTTGGCTTCGCGCAGCGCGGCCCGGGCGGCGTCGATGTCCCTGCCGGCGACGGCGGCGGAATCGGCGCTCTTCACTGACAGCAGGCGGGCGAGGTCGCGGCGGGCGCGCTCCGCTTCGGCGGCGGCGGCGGAGGCCTCGGCCTCGGCCTGGCGGACGTTGGCCTCAGCCGAGGCGATCTGCGTGCGCGCGGCGGCGACATTGGCCTCGGCCTGCTCGCCCTGCGCGGCGAGGGTGGCGGGATCGATGGTGAACAGCGGCTGGCCGGCGGCGACCCGCGTCCCCTCGACCGCGGCGACGGTCGCCACCGTTCCCGAGAC
Organism: Sphingomicrobium sp.; assembly: GCA_036377835.1. Lineage (GTDB taxonomy): Bacteria > Pseudomonadota > Alphaproteobacteria > Sphingomonadales > Sphingomonadaceae > Sphingomicrobium. The sequence continues at coordinate 2,583 of DASUXP010000007.1, forward strand.
CGGCGCCGAGAGATAGAGCTCCTCGCCCTCGATATAGCCGGAGAGCGCGCGCTCGCGGCCCGACCCGCCGAGGAAGAACCATGCGGCCACCCCCGCGGCGATCAGCAGGATGACGACGATGACCGGCCGAATTGCCCTCATGGTTGAGCTCCCCCTTGCGCCAGCTCGGGCCAGCCGCCGCCAAGCGCCTTGAACAGAGCGACGCTGTCGCGAGCGAGCGCGGCCCGCGTCTCGATCGCCTGCTCCTCCAGCGACAGGCGCCGGGCCTGGGCGACAAGCACGTCGGAATAAATGACCAGCCCGCCGCGATAGCGGGTGCGGGCGATGTCCTCGGCACGCGCGGCATTCCCCACCGCCTGTTCGAGGTCGGCGAGCTGGCGGCGGTCGCCGTCGGCCCTGCTCAGCGCATCCTCGACGTCCTGCAGCGCGGTCAGCACCGCCTTGCGATAGGCGATCAGCGCCTGCTCCTGCCGCGCATTGGCGACGGCGATATTGCCGCGCGTGCGGTGGCCGTTGAAGATCGGCCAGTCGAGTGCCGCGCCGATCGAGAAGCTGCGGCTGCCCCAGGTGAGGAGGGAGGTCAAAGCGGTGCTGACCAGCGCCGGCGCCGCGGTCAGCGAAATGCGGGGATAGAGGTCGGCGACGGCGACGCCGATGTCGGCGGTCGAGGCGGCGAGCTCGCGCTCGGCGGCGCGGATGTCGGGGCGGCGGCGGAGCAGGTCCGAGGGCAGGCCGGCGGGGATCAGCGGAGGCGCGGGCAACGCACGGACCGCGGAAAGCTCGGCGATCAGCGTCTCGGGCGCTTGGCCGGTGAGCACGCCGAGCGCGTGGATCCGGGCGTCGGCCTGCGCGCGGAGCGGGGCGAGCCGCGACTCGGCGGCGGCGCGCTCGGACCGTTGCTGCTCGAGCTCCTGCCCGGTGACCAGCCCGCCGCGAGCGCGGGCGCCGACCAGCTGCTCGAAGCGGCGCTGGCGGGCGACCTCGGCCTCGGCATTGGCCAGCCGCTGCTGGAGCGCGCGCAAGGTCAGATAGGCGTCGGCGACCTCGGCCGCGGTCGAGACCTGGACGTCGCGCCGGGTCCAGATCGCGCCGCCGGTCCGCGCCCGCGCCGCCTCGATGCTGCGCCGGGAGCGGCCGAACAGGTCGATCTCCCAGCTCGCGTCGAAGCCGGCGCGCCATGTGGTGAACTCGCTTCCGGGGAGCCCGAAGCTGCCGCCGCTGTCGCCAGTGCCGCTTCCGCCCCCGGGCGGGGTCGGAATGGCATTCTCGCTGATCCGCTGGCGGGTGACCGAGGCCTGCGCGTCGACCTGGGGAAGAGCGGAGGCGCCGGCGACGATTTCGCGAGCGCGGGCTTCGCGGATGCGTGCCGCCGCGGTCTGCACGTCGAGGTTCTGGGCGATGGCGCGATTGACGAGTTCGCTGAGCTGCGGGTCGCCGAACCCGCTCCACCAGCTGGCGAGCTCGGCATCGCTCAATGCGCTCGCCGAATCCGCCTCGGCGAAGGCGGGCGGGACCGGTTCGGCCGGCTGACGGTAGTTCGGACCGACAGTGGTGCAGCCGGCCAGCATCGCGGCGAGCAGGAGAGGCCACCGCTTCATCGCCCCGCCTCCGTCAGCAGCCCGGCGAGCACCGTCTCGCAATGCTGCTTCGCCAGCGCGTCGAGGTCGATCGGTGCGCCGCCGGCCGGCTCCAGGGTCTCGCGCCACAGCACGCCCATCAGCATCGGGCCCATCAGGCTCATCGCGTGGAGCCGCGGATCGCCGGGACGGATCTCGCTGCGCGCCTGCGCTTTCTCGATCAGCCCCGAGATTGCGCCGATCGCCTGGCTGACGACGAGGTCGTAATAGACTTTCGCGAGTTCGGGGAAGTTGCGCGATTCGCCGATGACCATCTTGGCGACGGGGCCGACCGGGACGCGCGCGGTGATCTCGGCGAAACGGGGGAGGAGCAGCCTGACGACGTCGGCGAAGGGCATGTCGCTGCCTTCGATCGTCTCGCGGATAGCGGCGAGGTTGGGCGCGATCGTGTCGCGAACCACGGCCCGGAACAGCGCCTCCTTGTCCTCGAAATAGAGATAGAGCGTGCCCTTTGAGACTCCGGCGCGCCGCGCGATGTCGTCGAGCCTGGCGGCGGCGAAGCCCTTCTGCGCGAACACATCGAGCGCCGCGGCGCAGATTTCGCGCGGCCGGTCCTCGGCGCGCCGTTTCCACTTGGGAGTGCTCACGCGGATTCCTAACTGACCAGTCAGTCAGTTACAGGAGTCGGGCAGCCGACGCAAGCAGGCCAGTCAGCGCCAAGGAAAAAGCCCGCCCGAACCACGTTCGAGCGGGCCTTCTGCCCTCGCTGACGAGCGGCTGATTAGGTCCGCGGGCGCGTCGGGATGGTGATCTTCACCGTCTCGCCGCTGCGTCCCGGGAAACCGGCGAACATGGCTTCGACCAGACTCGGCACGACCACGTCGAGGCGGTTAGTCTGCGAGCGCGCCTGGGCGCGGCCGTCGAACAAGGGCTGACCGGTCCCGGCGGCACGGATGTGGAGGTCGACCTGGCTATGATATTCGACATAGCTGTCGATCCCGCTGCCGTACCAGAAGGGGTCGTTCCAGCCGTAGTAGAAGGGCGATCCGAAGCCGCGGTAGAAGCGCGGGTAGTAGAAGGGGCCGTAGCCCAGGCCGCCATAGCCGTAGCGGCTGCGGGCGAACGGGTCCTCGACCACGCGCACCTGGCCATGGTCGACGCCATAGCCGAACTGCACGATCATGCTCGCCGTCTTGGGGCTCGACGCGGGCGTATAGCCGCGCGCCTGCATCTGTTGCGCGACGAGGGTCGCATAATTCTGGAACTCGAGGCCGCCCATTGCGGCCATGCCCTCGCCGGGAACGACGAAGAAGGTCTGGCCCTGCGGCGCCGGCATGGCCTGGTAGCGCGACACGGTGGTGTTGAGCGTGCTGGCGCAGGCCGAAAGGCCGAGCGCGGCAACGCCGAGCATCACCGTCGTGGCGATCTTGGAAATACGCATGATCTTACAGCCCTCGACTCGGGAAAATCGTTTTGGTCCCGGACTTTATACCACGAAGCGCAGTGAACCGTCGATGAAGCGTTCGGCTAACGCGCCAGGCCGACCGCGCGATAGGCTTCGGCCAGCGTCGGCGCGGCGAGCTCGGCAGCGCGGGCGGCGCCCTGGTCGAGGATTCGGTCGAGCTCGGCGGGGTCGCGGCGGAATTCGTCGAGGCGCGTGCGCAGCGGCGCGAGCAAGGCGATAAGTGCATCCGCGAGCGCCGGCTTGAACGCGCCGAAGCCTTGCCCGGCGAAGCTCTGCAGCACCTGCTCGACGCTCTCGTCCGTGACGGCGGCATAGATGCCGACGAGGTTCCTGGCTTCGGGGCGCCCGTCGAGCTCGGCCGGATCGGCCGGCAGCGGTTCGGGATCGGTCTTGGCCTTGCGGACCTTCTGCGCGATCTCGTCGTCGCTGTCGGTCAAGTGGATCCGGCTCATCTCCGACGGGTCGGACTTGGACATTTTCGCCTTGCCGTCGCGAAGGCTCATCACCCGCGCCGCCGCGCCGGTCGGGATGTAGGGCTCGGGCGCGACGAACAGCTCGACGTCGAAGTCGTTGTTGAACTTGATCGCGATGTCGCGGGTCAGCTCGACATGCTGCTTCTGGTCCTCGCCGACGGGGACGTGCGTCGCCTTGTAGAGCAATATGTCCGCGGCCTGGAGAACCGGGTAGGTGAACAGGCCGACCGAGGCGCCTTCCTTGTTCTTGCCCGCCTTGTCCTTCCACTGCGTCATCCGGTTGAGCCAGCCCATCCGCGCCGTCCCCTGGAGGATCCAGGTGAGCTCGGAATGCGCCGGAATCGCGCTCTGCCGGAACAGCGTCGACTTGGCCGGGTCGATCCCGCTGGCGATCAGCGCCGCCGCCATCTCGCGGACGTTGGAGTGAAGCTCGGCGGGATCGACGTCGACCGTCAGCGCGTGGAGGTCAGCGAGGAAGAACAGGCACTCAGCCTCATCCTGCATCCGCACCCAGCGCAGGATCGCGCCGAGGAGGTTGCCGAGATGGAGGTTGCCGGTCGGCTGGATCCCGGAAACGACCCGCATCGCCTGTCGATCATCCGGCATCGGTGTAGGGCCTCCTGCGCCGCAGCAATGCGCGAAGCTCGTCCTTGTCGGTGCCGCCGAGCACCCAGACGAGCGGGAAATAGACCGCCATTCCGCCGCCGACGATCGCGGCGACACCGGCGAGTCGCTGGGTCAGCGATCCCGCGAACCAGCCGGCGAGCGCGGTCTTGATGGCGAAGAGCGCGACGACCATCGCCGCCGCGGCCAAGAATTGCCGCGCGAGGCGCGAAAGCAGCCAGCGCTCGAGCCGGAAGTGCCCGCGGCGGTGGAGGATGACGTACAGGATCGCGCAGTTCAGCCATGAGCTGAGCGCGACCGCCGCGGCGAGCCCGCCGATGCCGAAGCCGAGGCCCCAGATCAAAAGGAAGTTGAGGATCACATTCACCACCAGCACCACGACGGCGATCTTCACCGGAGTGGCGGTGTCGCGGCGGGCATAGAAGCCCGGGGTGAGAACCTTCACCAGCACGTAGGCGGGGAGGCCGAGCGAGATGATCGACAAGGTGAGCGCGGTATAATGCGCGTCGGTCGCGTTGAAGCGGCCGGCCTCGAAGATGGCCGAGACGAGCGGCAGCGCGCTCACTGCCAGTGCCAGCGCCGCGGGCAGGCAGAGCAGCATCGCCAGCTCGGCCGCCTGGCCCTGCACCCGCGCCGCTTTATCGGCCTCGCCGATGTCGACGTGGCGGCTGACCTGGGGGAGGATCGCGGTGCCGATAGCGGCGCCGATCACCCCGAGGGGAAGCTGGTTGAGGCGGTCGGCATAGTTGAAATAGCTGACCGCGCCGGTGCCGATACGGGTGAGGAAGAAGGTGTCGATGAATACGCTCACCTGATAGACCCCGGCGCCGAGCGTCGCCGGGAGCACGACGCGGATGAACTGGCGGACGCCCGGAGTGAGCCGCGGGCGGCGGATCTTGAGGACGATCCCGGCGCGCTTGCAGGCGACCAGCAGCAGGCCGAGCTGGAGGATTCCGCCGACGGTGACCGCGGCCGAGATTGCGGTCGCCGTGACCGGTCCGCCCTGGCGGAAGGTGAGCAGCGCCACGAGCATGGCGAGGTTGAGCAGCGCGGGCGCGAAGGCCGCCGCGGTGAAACGCGCGATGCTGTTGAGGATGCCCGAGAAGAGCGAGACGAGACTGATCAGCAGCAGGTAGGGGAAGGTGATCCGCGTCAGCAGGGTGCCGAAGTCGAGCTGTGCCCCGTGCCACCCGGTGACGAGGAAAATGAACGGCTTCATCAGCGCGATGAAGAGGACGGTGAAGAGGATCAGCGTGGGCAGGAAGACCGCGAGCACTTCCTCAGAGAAGCGCTTGGCCTCGCCCTCGCCGCCCGATTGCAGGCGCTGGCTGTAGAGCGGCACGAAGCCGGCCGAGAAAGCGCCCTCGCCGAACAGCCGGCGGAAGGTGTTGGGCAGGCGAAAGGCGACGTAGAAGGCGTCGGTATAGACGCCCGCGCCGAGAATCCGGCTCATCAGCATTTCGCGGGCGAATCCCGCCACGCGGCTGACGAGGGTCAGCCCGCCGATCGTGCCGGTGGCCTTCAGCAGGTTCATCCGCGTCCCCGGGGGCGCAAGCGGCCGGTCAGCCCTCGGACGGAGTCTCGGACGGCTCCGCGCCGCCCTCGGTCCCGCCTTCGCCGCCGTCCTGCTGCTGCTGTTGCTGCTGCGCCGCCTCGAGCTGCGCCATATAGGCGCTGGCGAAGTCGATCGGCTCGAGCAGCAGCGGCGGGAAGCCGGTGTTGGTCACGGCGTCGGCGATGATCTGACGGGCGAACGGGAAGATCAGGCGCGGCGCTTCGACCAGGACGATCGCCGGGATCGCCTCGTCGGGCATGTTGCGCACCCCGAACAGGCCCCCGTAGGTGAGGTCGACGACGAAGTGGACGCCGTTCTCCGACCGGGCGGTGACCTCGATCTTGATCGTCACCTCGTGGACGTCGTCGGCGACCTTCTCCGCGTTGAGGTTGAACTGGACGTCGAGGCTCGGCTGGACCTGCCACTGGAAGACCTGCGGAGCGCTCGGATTTTCGACCGACAAATCCTTGATATATTGGGCCAGCGCCGCGAACTGGGGGCCGCTTTCCGGCTCCCCCGAGCCATTGCCCTGGTTGGTCGAATCCTGGTCCGCCATGATGCTGTCCTTGTCGAGCGTTCGATTATGTCGAGGAGCCGCGAAAGGACGCGGCGTTTCGTGCCGCGGCGCCTAGCAGCCGCAATATTGCGGCGCAATGCCGGGTTCGTGCGTTGGCGGTGTTGGAATCTTTACCGCGCGCGCACTATGTTGGGCGCAGAAACGAAGCACTGGAACCGAAGTTTTGACCGTCATCGTCATCCTCGCGCTGGTCGCGCTGTTCATCGGGCTGCGGCTCTATAGCGTGCTCGGCGAGCGCACCGGGCACGAGCAGCAGCAGCCGATCCTGAAGCCGGCCGACTCGGACGCGCGAGTCGAGCAGCGGACCACGCCGCCATCGGTCGCCCCGGCGCCGCCGGCCGACAGCGGCGACATGGCCTTCCTGCCGACCGCGGGCCCAGGCGTGCGCGCGATCCTGGCCGCCGACCCGGCATTCGACGTCGCCCGCTTCCTCGAGGGCGGCAAGGCGGCTTACCGGATGATCCTCGAAGCGTTCTGGAAGGGCGATCTCGAGCCGGTTCGCGGTCACGTCGACGATCATGTGTTCGAGACCTTCGCGACGGCGATCGAGCAGCGCAAGAGCGAGGGGCTGACCCTCGACAACCGGCTGGTCGCGGTCGACCAGGCGGTGATCTCGGAGGCGTCGCTGGAGCGCAATGTCGCGATCCTCACCGTGCGCTTCGAAGCCGACATCGCCGCCGTCACCCGCAACTCCGCGGGCGAAGTCGTCGCCGGGTCGCTCAGCGACGCGGTGCAGACCCGCGACCTGTGGACCTTCCGCCGCGACATTGCCTCGCGCGATCCCAATTGGCTGCTGATCGAGACCGACGAGGAAGAGTGAGCCCCGCTCTCCGCGCGCTCGCGCTCGCCTCTTTCGCTTTTCTCGCCGCCTGCGCGTCGAAACCGGTCGCGGCTCCCGAGCCGCAAGCGCCGGCAACGCTTCCGCCGCCGCCCGCCAAGCCCGTGCCGGCCCCCGTCGTCACGCCGCCGCCGGTGCCGATCACCGCGCCCAACGCCCGCGCGGCCGGAGTGACCATCGAGCAGCCCAAGGTGCTGAATCGCGAGGAAGCGGGGAGGGCGCTCGACGCCTTCCGCACCAGCTGCCCCGCGGTGACCCGCCGCCAGGACCAGTCGGGGCTGACCCAACCGTCCGACTGGAGCGCGCTGTGTCGCCAGGCCGCGAGCCTGACGGCCGATTATGCCCCGGGCTTCTTCTATTACGGCTTCGACTGGGTGCGGGTCGCCGACGGCCGCGCCTTTGCCACCGGCTATTACGAGCCCGAGATCGAGGGATCGCGCGTGCCGCTGCCCGGGTATGTCCCCATCTACCGGGTGCCGGCGGACCTCATCCGCTGCACCAAGGCCGACGGCTCGACCGGGCGCGGGCGGATCGACCGGACCGGCGCCTGCGTGCTCTATTTCACCCGCGCCGAGATCGAGGACGGGGCGCTCGCCGGCCGCGGGCTGGAAGTGGCCTGGGCCAGGGACCCGGTCGAGCTGTTCTTCCTCGAAATCCAGGGCTCGGGGCGGATCCGCTTTCCCGACGGGAGCGTGATGCGCGTCGGCTACGCCGGGCAGAACGGCCGCGACTATGTGGCGATCGGGCGGCTGCTGCGCGACCGCGGAGTCCTGCCGCCGGGCGGCGCCAACATGCAGGCGATCAAGGACTGGATCCGCGCCAATCCCGAAGCGGGCAAGGCGCTGATGCGCGAGAACCTGTCCTACATCTTCTTCAAGGAGCTGACCGGGCCGGGGCCGCTCGGCGCGCTCAACGTGCCGGTGAGCCCGCACGTGACCGTGGCCGCGGACCCCAATTTCACGCCCCTGGGGGCGCCGGTGCTGCTGAAGATGGACCGCCACGAGGCGAACGGCCTGTGGGTCGCGCAGGACACCGGCGGGGCGATCAAGGGCGCCAACCGCTTCGACACCTTCTGGGGCGCGGGCGCGGAGGCGACGGCGATCGCCGGCGGCATGTCGGCGTCGGGCGAGGCGCTGGTGCTGATCCCCAAGGGCACCGCCGCCCGTGCGCTCGCTCAACCCTGACGAGGCCGAGCTCTGGGCGAAGGTCGCGGCGACGATCAAGCCGCTGTCGCG
>DASUXP010000008.1:0-5606 GCA_036377835.1 Sphingomicrobium sp.
GAGCTCGACCAGACATACGAGCCCGGCAAGGACGCCGAGATCAGTGTCCGCCTCGAAGCGCTGCCGGACGTCCCGCCGGCCAATGTCGAGGGGCTGACGCTCGAGCGGCTGACGGTCGAGGCGGACGAGAAAGCGGTCGACGAGCAGGTGAAGCAGCTCGCCAGCGCTTCGAAGAACTGGACCGACGCACCCAAGAAGCATGCGGCGGCGACCGGCGACCTCGTGGTCATGGACTTCGAAGGCAAGGTCGGCGGCAAGCCGTTCGAGGGCGGCAAGGGCGAGGACATGTCGGTGGAGCTCGGCTCGGGCCGGCTGATCCCCGGCTTCGAGGAGCAGCTCGCCGGCGCCAGGGCGGGCGACCGGCGCGAGGTCGAGGTGACCTTCCCGGACGATTACCAGGCCGAGGCGCTGAAGGGGAAAGCGGCGACCTTCGACGTGACCGTGAAGGCGGTGAAGACGGCCGGCGAGACCAAGGTCGACGACGAGTTCGCCAAGTCGCTCGGGCTGCAGGGGCTCGACCAGCTGAAGGGCCTCATCCGCGACCAGCAGGCGCAGGAGCTGAACGGGCTCACCCGCACCCACATGAAGCGCCAGCTGCTCGACCAGCTCGCCTCGCGGCACGACTTCCCGGTGCCGGTCTCGATGGTCGATGCAGAATATCAGAACATCATGAACCAGCTGCGCCACGAGGCGAGCCACGAGGAGGACCCCCAGGCGGCGCTCGAGGAGATCGAGAAGGAAGCGGGCGAATATCGCCACATCGCGGAGCGGCGCGTGCGCCTCGGCCTGCTGCTTTCCGAGATCGGCGCGGCGAACGGAGTCGACATCACCGAGCAGGAGATGCGCACCCTGATCGCCCAGGCGGCGTCGCAGTACCAGGGGCAGGAGCGCGAGCGCTTCCTTCAGCTGGTCCAGCAGGAGCCGATGTTTGCAGCCCAGCTGCGTGCCCCGCTGTACGAGGACAAGGTCGTCGACTTCCTCTTCTCCAAGGCGGAGATCAGCGACCGCAAGGCCACGCGCGAAGAGCTCGAGGCCGACCTCGAAAGCGAGGAGGGCCATGTCCACGGGCCGGGCTGCGGCCACGACCATGCGCCGGCGAAGCCGAAGAAGGCCGCCGCGAAGAAGGGCAAGGGCGCCGAAGCCAAGGCCGAGGAGCCGGCCAAGGGCCCTGTCGAAAAGGGGTCCGCCAAGCCCAAGCCGGCCAAGCCGGTGAAGGACGCCGCGGCGAGGAAGCCGGCGGCCAAGGCGGAAAAGCCGGCGGCGAAGGCGGAAAAGCCCGCGGCGAAGAAAGCGGCTCCGGCGAAGAAGCCCGCCAAGAAGGGTTGAGCGAGCGCGAGATCGTCTGCGAGGAGCTGAACCTCGCGCTAAGCCGCTTTCGCGAAGAGGGTTTCCGGCTCGACGTCATCTACCCGGCGGACGATCCGCATGCCGCCCTGCTGTCGCGGGGAGCCGAGGTCGTCCGGCTGACCACCCGACCGGGAGCGGAACCGCCCTCGGCAGCCATGCCGCCGTTCGCGCCCGAGTTCGTGCTGACCAGCGCCGGCGGCGATTCGGGCATGGGCCGTGCCGGGATGCATTATCGCGACCTCATCCCGGGCCGGCTCGGCGGGCGCTACATCGCCTCGCACATCACCATCGCCGAAGGCGGGCCGGTCGCCGACTGGGTCCACTATCACCGTGTCGCTTTCCAGATGATCTTCGTCGCCAAGGGCTGGGTGCGCGTGGTGTACGAGGACCAGGGCGAGCCGTTCGTGATGGAGGCCGGCGACCTGGTGCTCCAGCCGCCGGGAATCCGGCACCGGGTGCTCGACAGCTCGCCCGGGCTCGAGGTGATCGAGATCAGCGCCCCGGCGCTGCACGAGACCTTCGCCGACCATGCGCTCGACCTGCCCAACCAACGGATCGACCGCGAGCGGCTGTTCGACGGGCAGCGCTTCCTCCGCCATGTCGCCACGGAGGCGCCCTGGACAGAGCGCAATGGCTTCGAGGCGCAGCTCACGGGCATGAAGGAGGCGAGCAACGGATTTGCCGACGTGCAAGTGCTGAAGCCGGGCAGCGCCGCCGCGATCCACTTCGCCGGCCACGACGGGGAGCTGCTGTTCGGCTTCGCCCTGCAGGGCTCGGCGCGGCTCGATGCCGGTGACGGTTTCGATCTCGCGTCCGGCGACGCCTTCGTCATCCCGCCGGGCGCGGAATGGGGGCTAAGCGCCGCTACCGGGGATTTACGCCTGCTTCACGTCGCCACTGTAGAATCCGCCTAGTCGGACGAGGCGCACCGCCCCTATACGACAGGCGCCTGGACCCGGGGGACAAGTTGACGACGACCGACACGCAGCCGCGCATCGCCGTGCTTCTGCCGTGCTACAATGAGGAAGCGGCCATTGCGGCGACGGTCGCGGGGTTTCGCGCCGCGCTGCCCGGCGCTGCCATATACGTCTATGACAACAACAGCCGTGACCGGACGCGGGAGATTGCGGCGGAGGCCGGCGCCATCGTCCGCACCGAGCGCCAGCAGGGCAAGGGCCATGTGGTGCGGCGGATGTTCGCCGATGTCGAGGCTGACGTCTACGTGATGGCCGACGGCGACCTCACCTACGACCCCAAGTCGGCGCCGGCGATGGTTGACCTGCTTCTTGCCGAGCAGCTCGACATGGTGGTCGGCACCCGGCGCCACGAAGCCAAAGACGCCTATCGCGGTGGCCATGTGCTCGGGAACCGCGTCTTCACCGGCCTGCTCTCGCGCCTGTTCGGGCGCAGCTTCAACGACATCTTCTCGGGCTACCGGGTGTTTTCGAGGCGCTTCGCCAAGAGCTTTCCCGTGCTCTCCTCGGGGTTCGAGATCGAGACCGAGATGAGCGTCCACGCGCTCGAACTGAGGATGCCCGTGGGCGAAGTCGAGACGGCCTACGGCGCTCGGCCGGAGGGCTCCGAATCCAAGCTCTCCACCTATCGCGACGGCTGGCGAATCCTGAAGACCATCGTCACCCTCTACCGGATCGAGCGGCCGGTGCTGTTCTTCGGCAGCATCGGCGCCTTCCTGGTCGCCGCCGCGCTGGTGCTCTCGGTGCCGCTGGCGATCACTTATGCCCAGACCGGCCTCGTTCCGCGCTTCCCCACGGCGATCCTCGTCACCGGGATGATCATCGTCGCGGTGCTGTGCTTCTTCGCCGGGCTGATCCTCGACACGGTCACCCGCGGCCGGCGCGAGATGCGGCGGCTGGCCTATTTGGCGCAGCCCGGCCCAAGAGATTGAAAGAACGCGGACTTTTCCGCGGCTGTTACTGAAATACATCAGTGTGCGCCTGAAAAGCCTTGGGCGACTTCCCAAAAACCGCTGCCGTGTTACTCTCCCAATACGCCAAGTCGCGTTAATTGATGGCGGTTTTACAGGGGATTAATATGGCTGGGCGAATTTCGTCTTTGACTTCAACGGTTTCGTTCGTAGCGCTGCTGATGGCCGCAAGCGCCGCGTCGGCGCAGAGCACCCTTCCGCCCCCCGACACGCCCGAAACGCCGGCCAACGCGACCCCGAACACCAGCGGATCGCCGGAAATCGTGATCACCGGCTCGCGCATTCGCCGCAACCCGCTCGACCTCGACGCGCCGCGCGTGTTTCTCGACAGCCAGGATATCGCCAAGACCGGCCTCAACTCGATCAACGACGTCCTTCAGCGCCTGCCGAGCTCGGGCGGCGGCCTCAACTCCAAGTTCAACAACTCCGGCAATCTCGGCAACCCGCCAGACGGCGGCGGCGTTGGCGCCGGCGCGGCGGAGATCGACCTGCGCTACCTGGGCTCGCGCCGCACCCTGGTGCTGGTCGACAGCCTGCGCTTCGTCAACGGCGCCTCGGCCTCGGGCGTCCCCGGCTCGGTCGACCTCAACGCCATCCCCGAGAGCATGATCGAGCGAGTCGAAGTGCTGCAGGACGGCGCCTCGGCGATCTACGGCGCCGACGCCATCGCCGGCGTCGTCAACATCATCACCAAGAAGAGCCAGCGCGGCCTGGTCGCCTCGGCGCAGCTCGGCGGCTATTGGGAGGAAGGCGACGGCTTCACCCAGAATTACCAATTGAGCTGGGGCAATGGCGACGACAGCCGGCTGAAGGTCGTCATCGGCGGCAATTACGTGAAGCAGAACGGGGTGAGCTCGGATGACCGGGCGATCTCGCGCTTCCCGGCGCCTTATGCGACGAGCTGCGCCGCCGGCGGATGCTCGAGCTTCCTGCCCAACGGCCGCTATGCCGGCTCCGTCTTCCCCAATTCGGGCGACGAGACGCTGATCAACGCGCCCACCAACACGCCGACGATCGCCAACTTCCGCGACTTCGTCAGCCCCGACGACCGCTTCAACTTCGCGCCCTACAACTACCTCGTCATCCCGCTCGAGCGGTACGGCGCCTTCGCCAATCTGAGCTACGCGATCACCGACCATGTGAACTTCTCGCTCAAGGGCCTGTGGAACCAGCGCAAGTCGAAGAACCAGGCGGCACCGCTGCCGTTCGGAATCGGCCCCGACGCCGGGATCACGCCGGTGCTCGACGCGACCACCATCGACGTCACCAACATCTACAACCCGTTCGGGGTGACGCTCGACTTCACCAACATGGCCTTCATCCTTCGCCGGTTCGTCGAAGGCGGGCCGCGGCGCTTCCGCCAGACCGTCGACACCGCCTACGGGACGGCGACCCTCGACGGCGATTTCCAGGCCTTCGGCTACGACTGGTACTGGGACGTGAACGGGGTCTACGGCCGCAACAAGGCCAGGCAGACGATGTTCGGCAACATCAATTCCGACCACCTGCGCACGGCGCTGGGGCCGGACGCGGTGTGCGACGCGACGCCGGGATGCGTGCCGTTCAACTTCTTCGGCGGCGCGGGGTCGATCACCCCCGAGATGATGGACTGGGTGACCTTCGTCCAGCACGACCGCAGCCGGCAGACGACCCACGACTTCACCGCCAACCTGTCGGGCAGCCTGACCGAGCTTCCGGGCGGACCGCTCGGCCTCGCCGTCGGCGTCGAATGGCGCCGCCTGAGTGGGCGGTTCGACCCCGACCCGGTCGTCGCCGCGGGCTTCAGCTCCGACATTCCGGCGGGCCCGACGCGCGGCCATTATTCGGTGAAGGAGGCCTATGCCGAATTGAACGCGCCGCTGATCAAGGACCGGCCGTTCATCAACCTGCTCGAGCTGAACGGCGCCGCGCGCGTGTCGGACTACACGACATCGGGATCGACCACGACCTTCAAGGCGCAGGCCAACTGGAAGCCGGTCAACGACGTCCGCTTCCGCGGCTCCTATGCCGAGGGCTTCCGCGCCCCGTCGATCGGCGAGTTGTTCGGGACCCTGTCGCGCTTCGACCAGACGATCAGCGATCCCTGCTCGAACGACAGCACCGCTCCGCGCAACTTCAACAACGACACGACCGTGCGCAACAATTGCATCGCCCATGGCGTACCGGCCGGCGGCACCTACGCCCAGGCCAACCCGCAGATTTCGGTGCTGGTCGGCGGCAACGAGGATTTGAGGCCGGAAACGTCCAAGAGCTGGGTGTTCGGCGCGGTCGTCAGCCCGTCGATGGTCCCCGGCCTGTCGGTCGAGGTCAATCA
>DASUXP010000009.1:0-3206 GCA_036377835.1 Sphingomicrobium sp.
GCCGCCTCCGCCGCGGCGATGATCTCGGCCGCCAGCGGGTGCTTCGCGCCTTCCGCCGAGAAGGCGATGATCTCGGGCAGCCTGCCGCTGTCGCGCGCCTCGGCGATGATCCTCAGGCCTTCGGCGAGGAACAGTCCCTCCGAACGCCGCGCTTTCTTGTCGCGCAGCGACCGCAGCCGCTTGACCGTGGGATTGGAGAAAGCGGTGACCTGGCGGGGCATTTGGGTCCTTCGAGACGGGCCTTCGCTACGCCCCTGCGGGGCTACTCAGTCCCTCCTCAGGACGAGCGGTGAGGCCATAGACAAAACCGTTCATCCTGAGGAGCGGCTGAGTTCATCGAAGCCGCGTCTCGAAGGATCAATCCTCGCCGAAGCGCTCCTCGACGAGATCGACGAGCTGTTGCAGCGCCTGCTCGGCATTTGCCCCGTCGCAGTGGATGATCACGCTGTCGCCCCTGGCCGCGCCGAGCATCATCAGGCCCATGATCGAGGTTCCGCAAACCCGGTTGCCATCCTTCTCGACCTCGACTTTGGCGTCGAGCTGGCTGGCGAGGTTGACGAACTTGGCGCTGGCCCGGGCGTGCAGCCCGCGTTGGTTGGTGATCCGGACCTCGCGGCTGACCGCGCTCAAGCGGCCGCTTCCCCGAGGATCTCCGAAGCCACCGAAATATATTTGCGCCCGGCCTCGCGCGCCGCGGCGACCGCCGCATGGACGCCCATCACCTTGCGGGCACCCTCGAGGCGGATCAGCATCGGCAGGTTCACCCCGGCGATCACCTCGACATTCTCGCTTTTCATTAGGCTGATGGCGAGGTTGGAGGGCGTTCCGCCGAACAGGTCGGTAAGGATGATCACGCCCTGGCCCTGGTCGACCGCGGCGATGGCTTCGGCGATGTCCTTGCGCCGGCTTTCCATGTCGTCGTCGGGTCCGATGCAGATCGCCTCGACGGCTTCCTGCGGCCCCACGACATGCTCCATTGCGGTGATGAACTCGGCGGCAAGCCGACCGTGGGTCACCAGCACTAATCCAATCATTCCCTCAACTCGCTCGCCTCATGCATAACGTCCGTGATCGGCCTCGATCGTGTCGCTGGGCGGCGAGGCCAGGTCCCGGTGGCGGACGTTCGGTAAAAAGCCCTTGTCCCGCAACCGCTCCGCGATTTCCGTCGCCGCTGCCACCGAGCGGTGGCGCCCCCCAGTGCATCCGAACGCGACGGTCACGTAACTTTTGCCCGCGGCCCAGTAGCGGGGAATCCAGTCGATGAGAAGCGCTTCGATGCGCTCCATCGCCTCGGTCCAGGACGGGTCGCCGGCAAGATAATCGCGGATCGCCTGGTCTTCGCCGGTCAGCGGCCGAAGCTCATCGATCCAGTGCGGATTGGGAAGGAAGCGGAGATCGAACACCAGGTCGGCGGTCCGCGAGATGCCGCGGGCGAAGGCGAAGGAGACGATCGTCAGCACCGGCTGGTCGGAATCGTCGCCGTAACGCCGGCGTAGCTCCTCGCGCAGCTCGGCAGGGGACAAATCGGTGGTGTCGATGACGCTGTCGGCCGCGGTGCGCAGAGGTTCCGTAAAGCGGCGCTCACGGGCGATTCCGTCCTCTGCAGGCCGGTCCGGCGCAAGCGGGTGGAGGCGACGCGTCTCGTCGTAGCGGCGAATGAGTTCGGCGCCCGCACAGTCGAGGTAGAGGATTTCCGGCTGAACGCCTTCGACCCCGCGGATCAGCGCGGGAAGGCCGCGCGGGTCGAAGCCGCGGCTGCGGACGTCCATCCCGATCGCAACCGGATTGATGCGGCATTCGGCGCCGCCGTGGACGAAACCGTCGAGCAGGTCGGCGGGGAGATTGTCGACGATGTCCCAGCCCATGTCCTCGAGCGCGTCGAGTACGTTCGACTTGCCCGCCCCGGACATGCCGGTGACGAGCAACAGCCGCGGCAGGCGCCGCGCCGTCGCCATCAGAACTTGAGGCCCAGCCGGTCGAGGGCCAGGGCAACCTTGGACGGGGCTGACGCGGTCATCGCATCCAGGCCGATCAGCGGCACGGAGACGCCGAGTATGCGTCGCTCGCGGCTGCCGTCGGGCAGGCGCTCGATCTCACAGGTGAGCTCGACGGCGAGAGCAACCGGAACGTAGCTCACCCGCTCCACCTCGACGATCCCGAGCCCGCGGACCTCGAGCTTGCCGGCGATGTTGGCGGGCGCGGTGGCGACCAGCTGATTGCCCCTCTTGCGGAAGAGTGTCTGGTCGTCACTCACGAGCGTGAAGCCGCGGTCGAGAAGGCACAGGGCAAGGTCGGACTTGCCCGAGCCCGACGGGCCGGTAAGGACCACCGCCCGCCCGCCTTTCGCGACGGTGGTCGCGTGGACGGTTTCCGCCGACAGCCGCGGCGCCGCGACCGGCGTCTCCTGGTTCATGGCCGGTCCGCCGCCGGGAGGCGGATGGTGAAGCGGGCGCCCGACGGCGCGTCGTCGCGATCCTGCACGTCAATGTCTCCGTCATGGCCTTTGACGATTGCCTGGGCGATCGCAAGGCCGAGGCCCGAGTGACGGCCGAAATTTTCGCCTTGCGGCCGAACGGAGTGGAAGCGGTTGAAGATGGCTTCGCGGGCTTCGTGCGGAACCCCGGGGCCCTCGTCGTCGACGCGGATGCGGATCTCGTCGCCGACATGCGCCGCGGCGATCTCGACGAGGCCTCCCGGCGGGGAGAAGCTCACCGCATTGTCGATGATGGCGTTGATGGCGCGGGCCAAACGGTCGGGCTTGCCCATGACCACCGCGCTTGCTTTGCGCGGCCTGGCAAAAGCGATGGTGGCATCGCCCTTCTCGCGCCGGCTTTCCCAGCTGGCGACGAGCTGCTCGATCAATGGCCCAAGGTCGACAGGCTCGAAGGTCGCGCGGGCAAGCTCGGCGTCGGTGCGGGCGGCCTCGCTGATGTCATTGATCAGCCGGTCGAGGCGGATGACGTCCTCCCGCGCCACCGCGATGAGCTTCTTGCGCAGCTCGGGATCGTCGATGCGGTCGATCCCGTCCATCGCGCTGCGCAGCGAGGCGAGCGGGTTCTTGAGCTCGTGGGTCACGTCGGCGGCGAACGCCTCGATATTGTCGATCCGCTGGCGCAGCGACTGGCTCATGTCCGAGACGGCGCGGGCGAGCAGCCCAATCTCGTCGGTGCGGGAGGGCAGGCGGGGAACGCGCACCTCGCGCGAGC
>DASUXP010000010.1:0-8067 GCA_036377835.1 Sphingomicrobium sp.
CGCGGGTCGGGCGGGTCGGAGGGGCCGGAAAGCGCGAAATCGTCAGCGCTGGTGGGCGTAGGCCTGCGCCTGTCCGATGATCGGCCGGTGGGCCGCGGAGCTTCCGTCGCCCTCGCGGAGGTTGCGCTTGAACCCTTCAAGAAAATCTGCCCCGTTGCTGGTGCGGACAACGAACACGTTGCGGCGGTCGTCCTGGTCCCTCTCGCGGCGCAGATAGCCGAGCGCCCCGAGCGTGTTCAAGGCGCGAGTGACCACCGGCTTGGACACGCCAAGCACCCTCGCCAGGCCTCTCACCGTATGTGGCCCGGGGGTCAGATAGACCAGCATCAACAGGGCCATTTGCCGGTTGGTGAGGTCCGGCTCGCCCGAGCGGACATAGGCGATCAGCGCCTTCATCCAGCTGGTCAGCGACACCTCGCTCATACCTGCTCGTCTCCGTCCGTCGCTGCCGAGTAGCGAGGATTCTAAACCGGCAACGCCGCGAAATGTTGCAGGGGCGATACAGGAAAGCCGCGGATTTTCGGCGGATTGCCGTCTCAGGGGGCCGGGTATCGCCTCCGCAGCACCTCGAATAGCGCCCTCAGGCCCAGCGCTTCGCCCCCCTTGGGACGGCCGGGCCTGGCCGGGTCGCGCCAGGCATAAGTGTCGAGATGCGCCCAGGGAATCGTGCCGGGAACGAAACGCTGCAGGAACAACGCCGCGTAGATGCAGCCGGCCAGCGGCGACGTGGCCATGTTCGCCATGTCGGCGACCTCGCTCTTGAGGTCGTCGTCATACGCCTCCCATAGGGGCATTCGCCACAGCGGGTCCTCGACCTCGCGCGACACGCTCTCGAGGTCGGCGGCGAGGTCGTCGCGATTGGCGAAGGTCGCGGGCAGGTCGGGGCCGAGCGCTACCCGGGCGGCGCCGGTCAGGGTGGCGAAATCGACGATCAGCTCCGGCTCGTCCTCAGCGGCGCGAGCGAGCGCGTCGGCGAGGATCAGGCGCCCCTCGGCGTCGGTATTGTCGACCTCGACGGTGATCCCCTTGCGCGATTTCACCACGTCGCCGGGGCGGTAGCTGTTACCCGAGACTGCATTTTCGACCGCCGGGATGAGCAGGTGAAGCCGCACCGGCAGCCGCTCGGCCATGACCAGCCGCGCCAGCGCCAGCGCGTGGGCCGCCCCGCCCATGTCCTTCTTCATCAGCCGCATGCCCGAGCCCGACTTGATGTCGAGCCCGCCGCTGTCGAAACAAACGCCCTTGCCGATCACCGCGACCCGCGGGTCGCCGGCATTGCCCCATTCGAGCTCGACGAGGCGCGGCGCGCGCTCCGCCGACGCGGCGCGGCCGACCGCGTCGATCAGCGGATAGCCCTCGGCCAGCTCCTGGCCGGCGGTGACCCGGACCTTGGCCCCGCCACGCTCCGCCTCGGCGCGGGCGGCCTGCTCGAGCTCGGCCGGGCCCAAGTCGCCTGCGGGCGTGTTGACGAGGTCGCGGACCAGCACCGTCGCTTCGGCGAGGCGCACCGTCTCGTCGATCCTCGCCGCTTCGCCGGTGAGGAGGATTCGGGGGCCGGGCTGCGCCTCGTCCGCCTTCGAGCGGTAGGCGTCGAACTTGTGCTGGGCGAGGAGCCAGCCGAGCGCCGCCTTGCCCGGCTCTCCCTCGGCGAGGCGATAGGTGCCCTCGGGCAGGCTGGCGGCGAGCTTGGCCAGGCACCAGGGCGACAGCGAGGCGGCGTCCTTGACCGCGCTCACCACCTCGAAGTCGCGGCCGCGGGGCAGGATGACGAAGGCGAAGCCGGTCTTGCCGTCGAACCTATGCGCCTCGATCAACGCCCGATCCTCGGCCGGCCGCGCCTTCACCCAGTCGGCGAAGCTCGCCTTGTCGACGAGGTGGATGGCCCGCGCCTTCTGCCCGCGGTCGGCGACGAGGAGGGAAGCGAAATCCGCCATGGGCGGCGCTCTAGCGGGGATTCCGTTTCACGCGAAGGCGCGAAGCTCGGGAAGCCGGCGAAAGTTCACTAAGTTCATGACCCTACGCGTGCGCGCGCGTGATGTGCACGGGGGACGGGGGTGTCTGCTTTGTCGGTTTCGGGGCGAATCGGGTAGATCATCCGGCACTTGGATCACGAATGCTGCGCTGTAGGACAGTTGTTTCTTATGTCCGCGATCCGCCCATTGCGGAGACCGCCGTCTCGAACCATCATCGGCGCGTGATTGCGCGCTTTGCCCCGCTGCTGATCCTCCTCGCCGGGAGCTGCGCGCCGGTCGAGCGCGAAGCGGCGCGGGAGGACGCTCCGACGGCGGCGCAATGTGCGGCGCGCGGCGCGTTCCTCGATCATCGGGGAATGTTCGACACGGCGATGTGCGTCACGCCCTTTCCCGATGCGGGGAAGGTCTGTTCCGACAAGGCGGATTGCGCCGGGCGGTGCATCCTCGATCGCGACGCCGCGGTGGGCAAGAGCGTCGGCTCCGAAGCGACCGGCCGCTGCCAGGCGGACGATGCGCTGTTCGGGTGCCACGCCGACGTGGTCGGCGGGAAAATGATGCGGACGATCTGCGAAGACTGAAGTTGAGCTCCGGCCATTGCGGCCACTGGCAGGATGAGCGAAGCTGCGCCGGTGTATCGCAAGGACGCTCCTCGACACATAGCCCGTGACGTGAACAAGCGGCTGCGCGAAATGCGTCGAAAGTTCGCATGGGCAGACTGGCGGATGGCCTTGATTGCCACCCAGGCGGCTCACCCCGACTGGTTTAGGCACGGCGAAACTGCGGACACCCTCGAACCATTGTTACGCGAAGCTGGCGTGGACATGTCGATGCCGGAGAAGCCGTTCCGCTTCGTCGGGAATGTCTGCCCAGACAAATGAGCGAGTGAAAGCGGGTCCCGTTCAGGGCCGGCATGACGGGCGCGCTTCAGCGCCGCACCGCCGTCCGGGCCGCCTTGCGGCAGTCGTAGGGAAGCGTCTCGCGGGCGCAAAAGTCGGGAAAATTGCCGGTCTCTAGCCAATATTGGGGAATGCCTGCCGTGGCGAGGATGGCGATCAGGCGGGGGTCGCGGCGAATGGCCTCGAAACCGCGCTCGAAGACCCAGTGAGGGCCGAACTGGCCGGGCGGGGCGAGGTCGGCGATCGAGGCGTCGAGAGCGGCGAGCGCATCGGCGTTGTGGCCGAACAGCGCCTGGATCATTCCCCACTGCACCGGCGAACTCGCGCACGCCCGGTCGATCGCGGCAGCAGCGGGAATGGCGCGGCGCTGGCGCGCGTCAAGCGCGAAGAGCAGGCAGTTGCGGGTCTCGGGCGGATAGCCGGCGAGGTCGAGCCAGCGCTTCCCCCGCGTCGGGTCGCCGTACAGGAGCTCGGTCTGCACCGCATAGAGCGGGCCCCAGCCTTCGAGGTCGGGACGAGTCTTCTCGATGAGGTCGAACTGGGCACGCGCGGCATCGAGGTCGCCCTTCTCGGCGAGTAAGTAAGCGTAGACCCCGCGCTGCTGGTAATCGAGCGGATAATCGTCGACGAATTGCCGAAAGAAGCCGCGCCCCTCGCCGATGCGGCCGACCTTCAGCATCAAATTGCCGAGCAAATTCTTGTTGCGCATGAAATCGGGGTCGAGCCGCAAACCCTCGCGGGCGAACCGCTCCCGGGCGGCGAGGGTGACGGCGGGATCGCCGATCTTGGCCATGGCCCAGCGCACGGCGCCATTGTCCGGATCGAGCGCGAGCGTGCTGGCGATGGCCGCCCGGACACGGGCGAGATCGGCGGGCGACGACTCGTCCCCGGTTTGCAGCGCGAGGTCGTTGGCGAGCAGCGCATGCGCCTGCGCGCTTTTCGGCGCGATCTCGATCAGCGCCTGGTCGAGGTTCGGGCCTTGGCCGATCTGGGAGAAGCCGCTGCGGTCGAACTCACAGATGCGGAGGATGCGCGAGAAGAGCTCAGGTGAGCTGTACTGGGGAATGCGCCGCTTGGTGTAGATCGCGCAGCGCAGGATGTCGGCGACGGAGATGGCGAGCTGGTCGCCGAGCTGGCGCGCCTCGCTCGCCTTGCGCGACGAGGCGCTGGACCAGAGGGTCCGGCCGGACTTGGGGTCGATGACGTCCACCGTCGCTCGGAGACTGTCGCCTTCTCGGTCGATGGTGCCGCGCAGGCCGAAGTCGGCCTCGGCGAGCGCGGTCTTCGGCGCGGTCCAGGTTGTCACGGTCTCGATGAAATTGGTGGCGAAGATCCGCTCGACGCTCTGTTCGACGAGGCGCGCGGCGAGCTCGCTCTGCCGGTCGGGGGTGAGTGCCTCGAAGTGCTCGATGGCGACGGTGCCGCCCTTGAACCGGTCGGATGGGGCGCTCTCTCCGAGGAGCAGGTAAGCGGCGGCCGCCAGCGCAAGCACCGCCGCGGCGACCGCGGCAAGCAGGACGCCGCGTGGCGGACGGAAGCGCGGCCCCGCCGCCAGCGGCGGTTCCGCTCCTGGGCGCGCCACCTTCGCCAAGACCGCTTCGACCAGCTCGCCCAGCGCCCCGGTGCTGCGAAACCGCTTCGACAGGTCGACGGTGTGAAGCTGGCCGAAGCCCAGCGGCGGCTCGGTCCCGTCGAGGCTCGCCGGGACGAGGCGGCCGGTGTCGCGTCCGCGCACGGCCTCGTCGAGCACCCAGGACGAGGTGACCGAGCGCTCCGACCAGAGGACGACGACCGCGGCGGCGCCGTCGAGCGCGTCGCGGATTTCCTTCGAGAATTCGCTGCCGCCGAGGATCCGGCGGTCCCACCATACCGAAAGGCCTGCGGCTTCGAGCGCCCGGATGACGGACTGTACGCGGCGCCGGTCCCGCTGCGAATAACTCAGGAATACGTCCGCCATCCGTTTCCCCCAGCGAGGAAATCATGGCCTTCGCAGGGCGGGTAAACAAGAGAGCCTGCGCGCGGCTCAGCGCGGGGCAGTCACCGCCTCGTGGCGCGTGGCCGCGCCATGACCCAGCCCCTGGAGCGCGATGAGAGCGCCGAGCGCGCCCATGATCCCGGTGATCGCGGCGCCTGGACCGAGGAGAGGATGGCCCAGCTCGAGCGCGGCGCGGCCCAAATCACTCGCCGGGGCTGACCAGGAATTGCTCGATTCGGCCGTTGGCGCCGGGCTCGTAGAAGGTCGAGAGATTGAGCGTCTTTCCCGAATATTTGACCGTATAGCCCTGGATGACGAAGCCGCCGCGAAGCACGGGGTCGCCGCTCGGCTCGAACGCCGTGGGCTCGCCGAGCGGGCCGAGGCTCGAGCGGTAGTCGGCGATGGCCTGCGGCGTGAAATAATAATTGGCGTTCTCGGTCAGCTGCGAGCGGTCGAG
The DNA here is from genome assembly GCA_036377835.1 of Sphingomicrobium sp. GTDB lineage: Bacteria > Pseudomonadota > Alphaproteobacteria > Sphingomonadales > Sphingomonadaceae > Sphingomicrobium. Next base: position 5,302 of record DASUXP010000010.1, read on the forward strand.
CTTGCCGGAGCGGAGCTCGTCATAGACGGCACGGGCGCGCTTCGCCTGCGCCGCTTCCGTGGCGTCGGCGGCAGGGGCGGGGAGGACGATCTTCGCGATGTCGCGGGCGATCCGGCCGTAGGCGCCGCCCGACCAGCTGTTGGTCATCACCACGATCGCCGCGCGTTCGGCTGGATAGACGTTGTTGATCGAGAGGAAGCCGACCGATTCGCCGCCGTGGGTGATCGCCCTGCGGCCGTTGGTGTCGCGGACGAAGACGCCGAGGCCGTAGCCGGTGTCCTTGCCGCTGTTGAGCTTGACCGTCGTTTCCTGCGCCGCCCAGTCGTCGGCGGGGACGAGCGCGCGGTCGATGCGGGCGATGTCCCACTTGGCGAGGTCCTCGGCGGTCATCGACAATTCGCCCGCGGCATAAAGCCAGCCGCGCGCCGGCGGCTGCGCGACGCGCACCGGGCCGAGCGCGTAGCGGCCGTAGCCCCTGGGGTAGGCAGCGCCGTTGGTGTCGTCCTGGTCCTTGACGCTGGTCATCCCAAGCGGGCGGAAGATCTTGCGTTCGAGGTAGCGCATCAGCGGCTCGCCGCTGGCGCGCTCGGCGATCATCCCGGCGACGACGTAGCCGGTGTTCGAATATTGCCACTGCTCGCCGGGCTCGAAGTCGAGCGGCTTCATCGCCCAGCGGTTGACGATCCCCTCCGGGCTCACCGGGTGGGACATCGCCTCGAACATGTAGTCCTGCGGCCAATAATCCTGCAGCCCGGAGGTGTGGGAGAGGAGCTGGCGGATGGTGATCCTGTCGCCGCCGGTCACCCCGCGAACCCACTTGGCGACATGATCGTCGAGGCTGAGCTTGCCCTCGTCCTCGAGCAGCAGCAGCGCCATGGCGGTGAACTGCTTGGAGTTGGAGGCGATCTGGTAGGGAAGGTCGGGGCGCGCCGGCAGGCTGTCGGACGCTTTGCCGTACGCTTTGGTGAGTACGATCTTGCCGTCGCGCACGATGGCGATCGAGGCGGAGGGGACGCCGCTGTCGGCGAGTGCCTTGGCGACGGCCTTGTCGACCCCGGCGAGCTCAGCCGGAGTGAGTGGCTGGGCAGCCGCGGGCGCGGCGAGGAGCGCGACGAGCGGAAGGAGCAATCTCAGCATGGCCGCAGCCTAGCCGGTGTGGCACGGCTGTCGAGTCGAGGAGAGGCGGCGGGTGATCGCAAGGCTGGTGTCGAAATGGCCGTGGCTGCCGAGCGCTTCATTCTGGAGCGCGGTGGCGTTCGCCTTCGTCATGGCGGTGCTGCCGCACCCGCCGCAACTGCCCGGCGCGCCGTCGGACAAGGTGCAGCACGTGATCGCCTTCACCACGCTCGGGCTGCTCGCGGCGTGGGCCCATCCGCGCGCTTCGCTGCTGCGGCTGGTGCTCGGGCTGTCGCTGTTCGGCGCGCTGATCGAAGTCGTCCAGGCGATCCCGTCGCTGCACCGCGACAGCGACGTCGTCGACTGGATCGCGGATACGCTGGCGTGCGCGGTGGCGTTGGCGGCCGCGCGCTGGTGGCGCGCTAGGGGAGAGGGCAGGCGAGCGGCTCGCGCAGGCTCGCGGCATTCTCGGGACTGAGCTCGATGCCCAGCGGCTTTGCCGCCTCGTCGAACTGCTTTGCTGCGAGGTTCATCGTCCCGGTGAGCGCGCGCAGCTCCGACACCGTCTCGACGAAGCGGTCGCGCGAGCTTTCGGTCAGCGCGCGCGGGCGGCGATAGGCGTCGATCGACGCCCACAGCTCCTCCTGGCGGAGGTTGAGCTCGCGGAACAGGCGCACGAAGCTGAACAGATTGGCGTAGGTATTGCGGTCGTCGTGATCCATGTGCGCGATCGCGCCCGAGGCGACCGCGGCGTCCCAGGCCGCCGAGCCCCACAGGCGGATGCGCCTGACGGGCGCATTGCGGATGACCAGCGTCCCGCGGCTCTCGTCGGCGATTTCATCCAGCCGGTCGAGGGTCTGACGCTGACAGTCGGCGATCTTCATCCGCTCGCGAGCGGCGAAGACGGTGTCGGATAGCTCGTCGTCGAGGCTGTCCTTCACGATCTCGACCTCGCGGTGCCAGTTCCAGTCGTCGACCAGCTCGCCGGCGCCGAGCGCGATCACCACGCCGATGACGATGATCCCGACTTCCTTCAGGAAGTCGCGCAAGGTTGCGATTGGCTTGCGCGGCGCGTGGGTGTCGACCTGGTGCACCATGGGCGCATGCTGCCCGCGCCGCGGGCACGAGTCTAGCGGCGGCCGTTCATGGGAAGCTTGCCAAGCGCACGGCGGCTGTGCAGCATTCCGGCTCCAGGGGGAGGGTAACGATGGTCGTATTCACATTACCGCTGTTGATGGCCGCTGCGATTGCGAGCGGCGGGGGAGCAGCCGCGCCCGACGCGAACGGTCAGGTCGTCGCCGACGCGTGCGGCGGCGAGGTCATGCCCGAGGATTTCGTCAAGCTGCCCAAGGCGGTGCAGGAGCAGAAGCTCAGCTGCTTCACGCGTGAGGCGGTGAAGAGGTTCAACCGAACCTTGCCGTCGAAGGTCGACAAGACGACCGTCCTCCAGAGCGTCAGCGCCGAGGGCGTGACGATGACCTATCATTACCGGGTCGATGTCGATCGCGCCGACATCAAGCCCGCGGCACTCGAGGCGTTCAAGGGCACGGTGCGCGGCAAGGTCTGCGCGGCCCAGGACATGCACACGATCATCCGGGTTGGCGGGAAGTACCGCTACCTATGGCTCGACAAGAACGGCAAGCTGATCGG
>DASUXP010000011.1:0-3259 GCA_036377835.1 Sphingomicrobium sp.
CTCGACACGCTCGAGGCAAACGGCGTCGATGAGGCGGTGGTGGTGACGGGCTTCCACGACGAGCTCGTCGAGCAGGCGATCGCGCGGCGCAGCGGCGGTCCGCGGGTGCGGACGGTGTTCAACCCCTTCTACAAGGTGGCCGACAATACCGGCTCCCTGTTCATGGCGCGCGAGGCGCTGGAGGGCGACTGCCTGGTGTGGAACGGCGACACTTTGGTGTCGCGGGCGCTGATGGCGAGAGTGGTGGGCAACGCCCGCTCGGGGATCTGCGTCACCATCGACCGCAAGGCCGACGGCTATGACGACGACGACATGAAGGTGGTCGAGGACGGCGGCCGGCTGAAGGCGATCGGCAAGCGCATCAGCGAGGGCGTCAATGCGGAGTCGATCGGGCTGCTCGCCTTCCGCTCGGGCGGGGCGGAGCGGTTTCGCGAGGCGATCGATCAGGCGATGCGCACGCCCGAGGGGACGACGATCTGGTACCTCCGGGTGATCAACCAGATCGCGCAGCAGAGCGACGTGTGGACGCTCGACATCAGCGGCGAGCAATGGGGCGAAGTCGACTTCCCCGAGGACGTCGAGAATGCGCGCGAGCTGACCGCGCGCTGGGATTCGGAGAGCGAAGCTGCCGCTGCCTGACGCGCAGCCATTGCAGATCACGGTCGGCGAGGGCCAGGTCTCGGGACTGCTGCTGCGCCCGGACGGAGCCAAGGCGCTCTATCTCTTCGCGCATGGGGCGGGGGCGGGGATGACCCACCGCAGCATGGAATCGTGCGCGCAAGGGCTGGCGGAGCGCGGGGTGGCGACCCTGCGCTATCAGTTTCCGTACATGGAAAAAGGTTCGCGGCGGCCGGACCCGCCGCGAGTGGCGCATGACGCGGTGCGCGCGGCGGCGGACGAGGCGGGGCGGCTCGCGGCGGACCTACCGCTGTTCGCCGGCGGTCGGTCGTTCGGCGGGCGAATGACCTCGCAGGCGCAGGCCGATGCGCCGCTCCAAGGGGTGCGGGGGCTCGCTTTCCTCGGTTTTCCGCTGCACCCGGCGGGCAAGCCGGGGATCGCGCGGGCAGAGCACCTGGCGCGGGTCGAGGTGTCGATGCTATTCGTGTCCGGCGACCGCGATGCGCTGGCGGAGATGGAGCTGCTGCGCCCGGTCGTCGAGGGGCTGGGCGAGCGCGCGACGCTGCACGTCGTCGCCGGCGCGGATCATTCGTTCAGGGTTGCGGCCCGGGAAGCGGAAGCGCTGGGCGCGCTGGCCGCCTGGATGCTGGCGCGGGCCTAGGCCTCGGGCGGAAGGAAGCGGCCGATCACGTCGCGGGCGAGGCGGGCGGGGCGCTGGGTCGCGGCGTCGAGGCAGCACCAGCAGCTCGAAATTTCGCTCAGCACATCCTCGCCGCGGCGGAGCACGGTGCGGAAGAAGGCGCGCGCGCCCTCGACCTTCTCGGCGATCACCTCGGCGACGACATTATCCTGCAGGAAGGTCGGCTTGAGGTAAGTGATCTCGTGCTTGAGCGCGACCCACAGGTGGCGCGCGACGGCGTCGTCCGGCGCGACGCTGCGCCAATAGTCGATCACCGCCTCCTGCACCCACTTCAGGTACACGGCATTGTTGACATGACCCATGTGGTCGATGTCGGCGGGCTCGATGGCGACTGGGTGACGGAACATGGCCAAGCGTTTCATCAACTGACAAAAGTGTCAATAAGTTCCCGGCCGGACGCGACCATTGGGGCTTCCGACCGGTTGAACCGCCGGGCTTAAGCCCCATATCGACAGTACCATGTTCAAGTGGACTGACATCGCTCCCCCCGAACTGCACGCCGGAAGCAGCACCGCACGCGCGTAAGCGCCCGGCCGGCTCCGCCCAGGAGCCCCAGCCGAGGCGCCATTTTTTGACCATGGGCTGCAGCGCAGCGCCGTGACCCTTCAAAAACCCAGGCAGAACTCGAGCGGCGTGCGGAATGCGCGCGCTCGGCTGCGCGCACATCAGGGAGAGCTGCATTGTCAGATTGTTTCGCCGTCGAGGCGGACAAGACCGTCGTCGGAGTGGCCGTTCGCGGCGCCGGCGGGTTCCGCTTCTTCACCGCGCATCCGGATTTCAAGCCGATGGAAGGGAAGACATTCCGTCGTGCCCGGGCGCTCGTCCGGCGAGTGCGTGAATTCGCCGAAGCCAGGAGGCGGTCGGCGAGGATGCGGGAACAGCCGGCGCAATGACGGGCGCATTCGTGCCGGCGCTCGTCGGTACGCCCGAGCAACACGCAGCCGCGTCCCCGCTTGGGCGGACGGGCTGCATTCGAAAGAGGATGAAATGACCAAGAATTATTCGAGAATCGACATCGATGGCCCGGGAACTCCGCTCACCATGGCCGACTTTCCGCTTGCGGCGGTGGTTGTCGTCGGTTCGATCGTCGCCTTGACCTTGTTCCTGCTCGCCTTCTTGCTGGTGTCCTTCTGACCGGCGAGGGCCCGCCGGCAGCGCCGGCGGGCCGTTCGCTTCAGCGATAGGGTGGCTTGTCGAAGCCGCCGGGGCTCTTCGTGAAAATCTCGCAGCCGGTTTCGGTGATCCCGATCGAATGCTCGAACTGGGCCGAGAGCGAGCGGTCGCGGGTGACCGCGGTCCAGCCGTCATCGAGCACCTTCACGTCTGCGCGACCGAGGTTGATCATCGGCTCGACGGTGAAGAACATGCCGGGCCTGAGCTCGGGGCCGGTGCCGGGGCGGCCGGCGTGGATCACTTCGGGGCTGTCGTGGAACAGCCGGCCAACGCCGTGGCCGCAGAAATCGCGGACGACGCTGTAGCGATGCGATTCGGCGTGGCGCTGGATCGCGTTGGCGATGTCGCCGAGATGGTTGCCGGGCATCGCCTGCTCGAGGCCGAGCATCAGGCATTCGTAGGTGATGTCGACCAGCTTCCTCGCTTTCAGCGGGACGTCGCCGACCAGATACATGCGGCTGGTGTCGCCGTGCCAGCCGTCGACGATGGGCGTGACGTCGATGTTGACGATGTCGCCGTCCTTCAGCGTCTTCTCGCCGGGGATTCCGTGGCAGACGACATGGTTGATCGAGATGCAGCAGCTCTTCGTGTAGCCGCGATAGCCAAGCGTCGCCGGAATGCCGCCGGCGTCGGTTGTCATCTTGTAGACGATGTCATCCAGCTCTTGCGTCGTCACGCCGGGCACCACGTGGGGCGCGAGGGCGTCGAGCACCTCTGCCGCCAGCCGGCCGGCGCGGCGCATACCTTCGAAACCCTCCGGCCCGTGGA
>DASUXP010000012.1:0-15277 GCA_036377835.1 Sphingomicrobium sp.
GGCCCAGTGGGTATGGCCCGAGACGACGGTGGTGATCGCGGGGTCGAGCCGCTCGACGATCGGCGCGATCTCGCCGGTGAACTGGTCGCAGCCATTGCCGACCGTGAACTGCGGCGTCCGCCCGCCCTGGTGGATCAGGAGGACGATCGCGTCGGCCCCTTGCGCCTTGAGCTTCGGCACCAAAGCGTTGGCGGTCGCCGCCTCGTCGGCAAAGGTCAGGCCCTTGACGCCCGAGGGCGTCACGATGCTGCCCGTCCCCTTCAGCGTCATGCCGATGAAGCCGATGGTGATCGCCCCGGCGGGCGTCTGGAACCGCTTGAGCGCGGTCGCCGGGAAAATCGTCGATCCGTCCGCCTGGAATACGTTCGCGGCAAGGTAGCGGAAGCGGGCGCCGCCGAACGGCTCGACCGCGCAGGGGACGCGGCGCGTATATCGCGCGCAGCCGCCGGCCTGCATCCGCTTCAGTTCATCGGTCCCGCGGTCGAACTCGTGGTTGCCGACCGAATTGAACTCGAGGCCGAGCATGTTCATTGCCACGATGGTCGGTTCGTCGAGATAATGCGCGGAGACCAGCGGGGATGCGCCGATCGTGTCGCCCGCCGACACGGTGACCGTGTTGGGGTGCCCGGCACGCAATCCGGCCAGCGCGGCCGCGAGGTGCGCGGCACCGCCGCTGACGATCTTGCGCTTTGTTCCATCGGGCTCGGCGATCTCGACCGGCGGCGGCGTCTCGATATTGCCGTGGAAGTCGTTGAAGGCGAGGATCTGCACCTCGACCGGCGCCGCCGCCCGTTGCGGGGCGGTGACACATGCGGCGACGCACAGGGCCGCGAGCGCGGCCGCGAACTTGCGAGTCATCGCGCGGGCCGCCCGGCGCCGACGGGCTGCGGCTCGGCGTAGATGGCGTTGAGATAGGCCGCGAGCCGCACCCCGGCCTGCTGCAGCCGCCGCTCCATCAGCGGGGTGAACTTGAACACGAAGCCGTAGGACAGATCGGGCAGCGCCTCGCCTTTCGCCTTCTTGTTCTTGGGCTTCGATGGCGGCGGGACGCCCGCGTAGATCTCCTCCCGCGCCTGAGCGCTCTCGCTAATCCAGTCGCGCGGGTTGATGTCCCACCAGTCGATCACGTCCCGGTCCGACGTGTGCCGTTCGAGCTTGGTCGCCATCTCGGTGAACGACAGCTGCTCCTCGTCCACCAGCAGCGTATCCCACACGCTGTGCAGATTGGCGTCGCGGCCGAACCACTTCACCTTCACCTCATTGCCGCCGCGATCGCAGCATTTGCCGACGTGCAGCGGTTGGTGGAGGTCCCCCACGATGTGGACGACGAAGCGCAGCGCGAGCTGCTTGTCGGCGAGGCTCGCCTTGGGGTCCTGGAGAACCGCGCGGAAATGGGCGAGCGCTTCGAGCGCGTCGCCTTCCGGCGGGGCATGGTCGTAAATGATGCCGTTCAGCGTCACATAGTGCCACGGCGTGGCGGTCTTCTGCCAGAAGGCGCCGGGAGCGGAGCGCATCTCGTCGGGCCAGTTCGCCGCCTCGTCGAGGCTCTCCGCCCCGCCGAGGATCTCGCGGACATGTGCGCGGGCGAGGCCGCTGAGCTGCGTATCCGCAATGGCGGCGACGACCCGATGGCCGGTCTTGCCCCAGGCAAGCGCGGGCGACGGCGCCAAGGCCAAAGCAGTGGCGAGAACCAGCAGATTTCGAAGCTTCATTCCGAGCAACTCCCGAGTCGTCATTTGCGAGGAGCGCAGCGACGAAGCAATCCAGGCTGTGCGCGTGGATTGCTTCGCTCCGCTCGGAATGACAAGGACTCCGGCATGACAGACGATGAACTGGTCTCGCTCGCGCGCGAGGCGGCGCTGAAAGCCTATGCGCCTTATTCGCGCTTCCACGTCGGCTGCGCGATCGAGTCGACCGGCGGTGAGGTCGTGACCGGCGCCAACATGGAAAATGCCTGCTACCGGCTCGGCCTCTGCGCCGAGCAGAGCGCACTTACCGCCGCGCAGCACAGGTTCGGTCTCGACAAGGTCGCGCGAATCGCGGTCGCCGGGGGCGCGATCGGCAGCGGTGGGCTGACCGGCGAGCTCACCTGCACGCCGTGCGGCGGTTGCCGCCAGGCCATCCTCGAAGCCGCCCAGCTCTCCAGCCGCGACCTCGAAATCCTCTGCTCCAACGGTGAGGGAAATCGCACCGAGCGCCACACCATCGGGACACTGATCCCGCACGGCTTCGGGCCCGCGAACCTCGACGATTCGGCGCCGGCCTAGCCGAGGCGCGCGACCAGCGCCTCGAAGACCGCGGGGTGGATTGCCTGGACGAACTCGACTCCGACGACGAAGCCATCGACCCGGCACACCGCGGACTCGATGGCGTCGAGGCCCTGGAACTTCACCCACACCAGCTCGTCCACCTGCGGCCGCTCGACGAACTCGAGCTTACAGCCGTGCGGGGACACATCGTGCACACGCACCCGGTAGGTAGCATGGCCCGAACGGCGAAGTGCCACGTCGGCGTCGAGCTCGACGCGCTCCGAGCGGCGCTCGTAGAGCGATCGAAAGCTGTCCGGTTCGGGTTCCGAGCTGCCCAAAGCGAGGCGGACAATGAGTCGCCGCGCCGACTTTGGCGAGTTCGACCTGATCCGTAACGGCATCTTTTGAAACCAGATTGAACGTTCCTGATCCGGCCTGCCGCCTGCCGAAGCCATGCGGCGTTTCGTCGGGGCATCGACCGGCATCGCTGATCCGCAGAACGCCTGAAGCGGGGCCCTCACGCGGCGCGTAGCTTCCAGCCATGAAGGTCGTTGGCTCCTACGAAGAGCAAGGTTATGCGCTGGTGGAGGAGCTGATCGCCCCCGAGGTCGCCCGCGCGTTCATGGGCCAGCTCAAGAGCGACCTCGGTCCCGGGGCGCTGCCGATCAGCCGGATCGAGCAATTTCCCAACCTCCTCGCCCGCCCCGCCTTCGAGATCTACGGCCACCATTATCCGCCGATGCTGTTCTTCCTTTGGGGCCTGACGCCGCTGATCCGGGAGATCGTCGGCAAGGACCTGCTGCCCACCTACGATTATCTGCGCATCTACCGCGAGGGCGACGTCTGCCGCGTCCACTACGACCGGCCCTCGTGCGAGCATAGCCTGTCGCTGACGCTGGACTATAGCGACGGAGTCGAATGGCCGCTCCAAGTCGGGCGCGAACCCTCGACGCCCTCCGCCAGCGTCGACGCTGACTTCGGTTCCGAGCCTTACACGTCACTCGCGATGAAAGTCGGGGACGCAGTGCTCTACCATGGCGTCAACCATCGACATGGCCGCGTCCAGCCGAATCCCAACGCCTGGTCGGCGCACCTCTTCCTGCACTGGGTCGATCGCGACGGCCCCTACGCCGATCACGCGTTCGACGGCCGCGCGAATCGCGAGAAGGTGAGCTTCCAGTTCGCGTGAAGCTCAGACGAGCTTGATCTCGCGCAGCCGCTCCTGGAGGTACTCGTCGGCGGTGATCGGCGGCCACTTCGGCTGCTCGCCCGCCGGGACGGTTCCGGGCAGCGCCTCGATCAGGAAATCCGACCGGAAGTGGAGGAAGAAGGGCATCGAGTAGCGCGACATGCCCCACCGCTCGCGCGGAGGATTGACCACGCGGTGCGAGGTCGAGCGCAGCAGCCCGTTGGTCAGCCGCTGCAGCATGTCGCCGATGTTGACCACCAGTTCGCCGGGCTTCGGGGAGACCGGGATCCAGCGACCGTCCTTCGTCAGGAGTTCGAGCCCCGCCTCCTCGGCGCCGAGCAGCAACGTGATGGTGTTGATATCCTCGTGCGCCCCGGCGCGGACGTGGCTTCCGGGCTCGCCCTGGATGGGCGGGTAATGCAGCAGGCGCATCACCGAATTGCCGTCGCGGACGGTGTCGGCGAAATAATCCTCGTCAATCTTCAGGAAGCGGGCGATGGCCTTGAGGATCTTGAGCCCGGTGCGGTCGAAGGTCGCATACAGTTCCTGGAACGTGTCCCTGAAGCTCGCCACCTCCCCCGGCCAGACATTGTCCGGCATGTGATTGCGGAACGGATGCCCCTCCGGCAGGTCGCGGCCGACGTGCCAGAATTCCTTGAGGTCGTGCGCGGTATAGCCCTTGGCCGTTTCGATCCCGAAGGGCGTGTAGCCGCGCGCCCCACCCCCGCCGGCGACATGATATCCGCGCTTCACATCGTCGGGGAGCGCGAAGAACGCCTTCGACTTTTCCTCGGCGCGGTGGATCAGCTCGTCGGGGATGCCGTGATCGGCGATGATGGCAAAGCCATATTCCTCGAAGCTGCTGCCCAGCTTCTGCGCGAACCCGTCGGGGTCGCGGTCCGCGTCCTTCAGCGAAACGGACGCAATGTGGTCGTCGGTGATCGTGGCCATGGATACTCTTTACTCGTCATTGCGAGCGAAGCGAAGCAATCCAGCTGGATTGCCGCGTCGCCTTCGGCTTCTCGCAATGACGGCTGTTAGATCATTAATCCAGCGAGGGCGGCGCTCATCAGGTTGGCGAGCGATCCGGCGAGCAGCGCGCGCAGACCCAACCGGGCGATCACCGGCCGCTGGTTGGGCGCGAGGCCGCCGGTCACCGCCATCTGGATCGCGATCGAGCTGAAATTGGCGAAGCCGCAGAGCGCGAAGGTGACGATCGCCCGGCTCCGGTCGGAAAGCGCCGCCGCCGGGCCCTGCGCATTGCCGAGGTCGATGAAAGCGACGAACTCGTTCAGCACCAGCTTGGTCCCGAAGAGGCCGCCGGCGGTGCCGGCCTCGCTCCACGGGATGCCGATGAGGAACATGAACGGCGCGAACAGATAGCCGACCAGCCGCTGGAAGCTGAGGTCGGCGAACCACTGGCTGCCGCCCTGCGCGACGATCCAGTTGCCGAAGCCGCCGAGCAGCCCGTTGGCCAGCGCGACGAGCGCGACGAACGCCAGCACCATCGCACCGACCGCGACCGCCAGCTTGACGCCCGTTTGCGCGCCCTGCGCCGCGGCCATGATGATGTTCGCCGGCTTCACGCCCTCCTCGAACGTCTCGGCGACATCCACCTTCTGGTCCTCGACCGCGTCCGTGTCGCGCGGGTCGTCGGGCATGATCATCTTGGCCATGAGGATTCCGCCGGGTGCGGACATGAAGGCCGCGGCGAGCAGGTAGGGCAGGTAACGCTCGCCGAGCAGACTAGCGTAGGCGGCGAGGATCGTGCCGGCGACTCCGGCCATGCCGACGCACATCACGGTGAACAGGCGCGATGGTGGGAGCGCGGCGAGATAGGGCCGGACGACGAGCGGCGATTCGGACTGACCGACGAAAATGTTCGCCGCTGCGGAGAGCGATTCGACCCGGCTGATCCCCGTGACCCAGCCGATCGCCCCGCCCACCCAGCGCACGATGCGTTGCATGATCCCGAGATAATAAAGAATGGCGACGAGGCTGGCGAAGAAGATGATCACCGGCAAGGCGGCGATGGCGAACGTATTGGCCAAGGGGTTCTTGTCGGCCGGGCCGAACAGGAACTCGGTCCCCTTGTTGGCATAGCCGAGCAGGTTGGCCACGCCGAACGACAGCCACTTGATCGTTGCGACGCCGACCGATGTCTTGAAGACGAAAAGGGCGATGGCGGCCTGAAGCGCGAAGGCGGCACCCACGACGCGCAGGCGAATCGCCTTGCGGTCGGCCGACACCAGCCAGGCGAGCGCAAGGATGGCGGCGATCCCGGCGATGCCGAGCAGCTTCTGATTCACCATTGAAAGCCCCTCCCCCGGGCTTACCAGACCATGCCCTGCGTAGCGCCTGCCGCCGCTTCGTCCAGCAGATTCAAGGCTTCTTCCGCACTCGTCGCGACGAGCAGTTGCCGCCTGCGGCTCTGCGACAGGAAGCCGCTCTGATGCGCATGCTCGATGAACTCGACGAGCCCGTCCCAGAAGCCGTCGACGTTCAACAGGCAGAAGGGCTTCTTGTGATAGCCGAGCGCGTTCCAGCTCCACGCCTCGAACAGTTCGTCGAGCGTTCCGATCCCGCCCGGGAGCGCGAGGAAGGCGTCGGCAAGATCGGTCATCTTGGCCTTGCGCTCGTGCATGTTGGCGACGGTGTGCAGTTCGGTGACCCGGGTGTGCGCGACCTCGATGTCGACCAGCGCCTGGGGGATCACGCCGTAGACCTTGCCGCCGAGGTCGAGCACGCTGTCGGCGATGATCCCCATGCAGCCAAGCCGGCCGCCGCCGTACACGAGGTCGATACCCCTCTCGACCATGACGCTGGCGGTCGTGCGCGCGGCCTCAGCGAACAAGGCCTCGGAGCCGGTGGCCGAGCCGCAATAGACGGCGAGGCGGCGGATTGCGTTCACAACCGGACCAGCGCCTTCAGATCCGTTTCCGGCCGAGCGCCGAAATGGGAGATCACTTCGGCCGCGCACAGCGACCCCGCTTCGAGGCAGCGTTCGAGCGGCGCTCCGCGGCATCGGGCGGAGAGGAATCCGGCGGCGAACAGGTCGCCGGCGCCGGTCGTGTCGACGACCTTCGCCACCGTCGCCGCCGGGACTTCGACTCGCCGGCCGTTCTCGACCGCGAGCGCGCCCGCGGCGCCGCGGGTGATCACCAGCGTCGGCACCTTGGGTGACAGGGCGGCGATGCAATCGTCGAGCGCGCCGCAACCGGTCAGGTGGCGGACCTCGTCCTCGTTGCCGAACAGGATGTCCGCGGTGCCGGCGTCGATCATGCTCATCACGCCCTCGCGGCGACCGGGGATGCACAGGCTCTCCGACAAGGTGAAGGCGACGGTGCGGCGGGCAGAATGGGCGATCTTCGCCGCTTCGAGCATCGCCTGGCGCGGCCGCTCGGGTCCCCACAGATAGCCCTCGAGAAAGGTCACCGCGGCGGAGCGGATGAGCTCCTCGTCGAGCGCCCGTGCCGTCAGCTCATGGCTCGCGCCGGGGCAGGTATTCATGGTCCGCTGCGCGTCGGGCGTGACGAGGATCAGGCAGCGCCCGGTGGGCAGCCCCGCCGCCAGCGGCGGAGTTTCGAATCGTACCCCGAGCGAAATCATGTCATGCGCGAAAATCTCGCCCAGCTGGTCGTCGGCGACCTGGCCGACGAACGCGGCGCGAAGCCCGAGCGCGGCGACTCCCGCCATGCTGTTGGCCGCCGAGCCGCCGCTGATCTCGCGCGCCGGCCCCATCGCCGCGTAGAGCTCGTCGGCTTCCTCGGTCGACAGCAACTGCATCGACCCCTTGGTCAGCCCGCGCTCGGCAATGAACGAATCCTCGCAGGTCGCGATCACGTCCACGATCGCGTCGCCGATCGCCACCACGTCGAGCTTTGGAGAAGTCACGGGGCGCGTCGCTAGCCGCCTCGCGCAAGCGCGGTCAACGGCTTGCGCGAGCCTGCAAAGCCGTTAGGCCTCAGCGCCATGACCAGCGAAGTCCAAGCCGCGGCGCAAGCGCCGCAAGCCCGTGCCGCGGGAATCGCACCGTCCCTGTTCGCCTTCGCGATTTTCTACGGCGGGATGGTGTGCATCGCCGGGGTGCTCGGCAACAAGCAGGTCGCGCTGGGGCCGCTCGCGGTCGAGGCGGGCATCTTTGCTTTCCTGCTGCTGGTGGTGACGTCGAGCGCGGTCGCCGAGCTGCACGGCCGCTCGACCGCCAACCGGCTGGTGCTCATCGGCTTCGTCCCGCTCATCGCCTCCCTGCTGCTGAGCCTCGCGGTGCTCGCCATTCCGGCTTCGCCGCAAATGGACCCCCAGCGCCTGTCGGCGTTCGAGACGGTGATGGGCGGAACCCCGCGCATCTGGATCGGCGGGATTCTCGCTTACGGCATCTCCACCTTCCTCAACGTGACGATCTTCAGCCGCCTGAAGGCGAGCGAAGGCTCGCGCCTGCTGTGGCTCCGCGCCGGCATTGCCAGCGTGCTCAGCCAGATCGTCGATACGTTGATCTTCATCACCGTGGCCTTTTACGGCGTGTTTCCGATCGCCGAGCTCATCGCCGGCCAGATGCTTGCGAAGGTGGTGCTCTCGGCGGTCCTGGTGCCGCCGCTGGTCTATGCGTTCGTGGCGATCGGCCGGCGGTTCGACGCCCGCGCATAAGATTCTTTTTCCACGGCTTGATTGACTCCGCGGGACGTGCTGATTTTGCGGCGAGTCGCCGGGGGGTCGGGGCGAGAAAGCGTGTTCCGGAAGCAACGGTTGATCGGATTCGCCCGAGTCCGGTGAACGGCTGTCACAGAACTGCCTTTTGACGGCTATAGCCGCCCGGCATCCCAATCACTTTGTCGCTTCAGCCGGGGGGTTGATTCCGTGAAGAAATTTGCAGTCCTGCTTTGCTCGACGGCCGTGGTCATGCCAGCTGCCGCTTATGCCCAGTCGACGGGCTCCGTCGAAGTCGAACAGATCGTCATCACCGGCACCCGGTCGAGGGATGTCGGCGGCGTCCAGAACCCGGACACGTCCAAGGCCAAGGTCGTCCTGACGCAGGAGATCATCTCCCGCCAGAACCCGGGCCAGACGATCCTCGATACGATCAACCTCGTGCCCGGCGTCAGCTTCCAGAACAACGACGCCTACGGCTCATCGGGCGGCACGCTCAGCATCCGCGGCTTCGACTCGAGCCGGATCAGCCTCACATTCGATGGCATCCAGCTCAACGACAGCGGCAATTACGCGATCTTCTCGAACCAGCAGCTCGACCCCGAGCTGATCGAGCAGGTCAACGTCAACCTCGGCTCGACCGACGTCGACTCGCCGACGGCTTCCGCGGTCGGCGGCACCGTCAACTATCGCACGCTCACCCCGACGACGCGGATGGGCGGGCGGATCGTCGCCTCGATCGGCGACTGGGACTTCCGCCGCGTGTTCGGCTTGTTCAACACCGGTGAGTTCGGTCCATGGCGCACGCGCATGTTCATCTCGGCGTCGAAGGCCGACAACCGCGTCCCGTACAACAATTACGGCAAGATCGATAAGCAGCAGTACAACGCCCGCATCTGGCAGCCGATCGGGACCAACGGCGACTTCATCTCCATCGCCGGCCACTACAACCAGAACCGCAACAATTTCTTCGGCTCGCTGCCGCTGCGCACCGACCTCACGCGGGTGCTCAACGGTAACACCGTCCCGCGCGTTGTCGGCCCGAACTCGCAGAACCGCTATCCGCGCAACCGCCACGAGCGCTTCTACGACATCAACTATCCCTGCTCCGTCGCCGCGGCGCGGTCGGGCGTCACCGATTCGCCGGGGACGAACGTCGGCCCGGGCGTCTCGGTCACCGATCCCAACGGCGACCTCGCCACCTGCGGGACCGAGTTCGACCGCCGCTACAACCCGTCGAACACCGGCAACATCCGCGGCTCGTCGCGCTTCACACTCGCCGAGAATCTGGTCCTCAACGTCGACCCGAGCATTCAGTTCGTGAAGGCGAACGGCGGCGGCACGGTGACCGCGAACGAAGGGCTTCGCGACATCAACCCGGCCCGGCCGCCCGACCCGGACGGCGCAGGTCCGCTTCCCCGCCCGCCGGCGACCGCGACGCCCGCCGAATGTGCAGTGGCGCCGAACAATGCCTTCAACACCTGCGTTCCCGGCTATCTCGGCGGAACGCCATTCTTCGGCCGCGACATCAACGGCGACGGCGACACCCTCGACACCGTGACGGTGCTCGCGCCCAGTCAGACCAAGACGTTCCGGCCCGGCCTGATCGCCAACCTCCGCTGGAACATCAACCCGAACCACCTGGTCCGCTTCAGCTACACGCTCGACTATGCGCGCCATCGCCAGACCGGTGAGGTCGGATTGCTGCAATCGAACGGCGAGCCGGAGGACGTCTTCCCGATCAACGACCCGCAGGCCGACGTGCTCGGGGTCAACCTGGAGAAGCGCGACCGCAAGTCCTACGCGATCCTCAATCGCTTCGCCGCGGACTATAACGGCATCTTCGGCCGCCTCCGGGTCAACGCCGGCCTCGGCATGCCCTTCTTCGTGCGCAAGCTGCACAATTACTGCTTTACCTCGAGCGCCTCGGGCTTCGTCGAATGCTTCGGCCAGGATTCGGTTCGCGAGGCGCAGTTCGCGGCGCTGAACCCGACCATCCAGGGTCCGCAGAAGCGCAAGTTCAAATATGACAAGCTGCTTCCGAACCTCGGCCTGGTGTACGATTTCACCAACGCCTTCGGAGTGTTCGCCAGCTATTCGAAGGGGCTGTCGGTGCCGAGCACGGACAACCTCTACAACAGCTTCTTCTTCGCCCCGGATACGCCGCAAGCGAAGCCGAAGCCGGAGACCACCGACAGCTTCGACGGCGGCATCCGCTACCGCACGGGCAAGGTCCAGGCACAGCTCAGCGGCTGGTACACCAAGTTCAACAACCGCATCGCCTCGGCGTTCGATCCGGAGCTCAACCAGTCGATCTTCCGTAACCTCGGCCGGGTCGACAAGTGGGGCGTGGACGGCTCGGTCGCCTACGAGCCCAACCGGTTCATCACCCTCTATGCCTTCGGGTCATGGATGAAGAGCAAGATCAAGGACAACGTCCAGATCGGCAGCTTCGGAAGCGGTGTGAATCAGATCACCGACTGCGACGACATCCCCGCGGGCGCGACCCCGGCGGACATCATCCGCAGCTGCGCGCTCACCGCAGGCCATCGCGAGTCGGGGGCACCCAAATATACCTACGGCCTCTCGGCCGTCGGGCGGATCGCGGACTTCGAGCTTGGGATCACCGCCAAGCGCACCGGCCCGCGCACGATCTTCGACAACGGGCAGGCGATCTTCACGGGCACGCTCAACAACCTCAACGATAACGTGACGACCAACGATCCGACCGTGATCTTCGGCAACCATGCGCCGGCCTACTGGCTGGTGAACCTCGACGCGAAATATTCGCTTCGCCGGCTCGGCCCGCAGCTGAAGGACACCTACCTGCAGCTCAACGTCTACAACCTGTTCGACAAGTTCTACGTCGGCGGGTTCGGCGGCGGCCTCAGCCAGTCGCTGGCGTCGAGCAACACCGTGTGGGGCAACCCGCCGTTCGTCCAGATCGGCGCGCCGCGGACGGTCTCGGCAACGCTGAACATCGGCTTCTAGGCCGCTTCGGCAAAACTCGAGGACGGCGTCCCACCTTCCGGTGGGGCGCCGTTTTTGCGTAAGGCGGAACCCATGCGCACCATCGCGACGCTGACCCTCAACCCGGCGATCGACATTTCGTCGGAGGCCGACAACGTCCACCCGACTCAGAAGACGCGCATCTTCGGCGAGCGGATCGAGCCCGGCGGCGGCGGGGTGAACGTCGCTCGCGCGCTGGTCGCGTTCGAGGCGCCGGTGCGCGCGGTCTACCTCGCCGGCGGATCGACCGGGCGCGCGCTCGATCACATGCTCGACGTGCGCCGGATCGCGCGCACCTGCATCCCCATCGCCGGCGAAACGCGGATGAGCCTCACCGTGTTCGACCGAGCGACCGGCGAGGAATATCGCTTTGTCCCCGAAGGCCCCAAAGTCCGCGAATCCGAATGGCGCGCCTGCCTCGCCGAGGCCAAGCGATGCGGGTGCGACTTTCTGATCGCCAGCGGCTCGCTTCCGCGCGGAGTCCCCGACGATTTCTACGCGATGCTCGGCTCGGTGCTCGCCGACAGCGGCATCCGCTTCGTCCTCGACACGTCCGGAGCGGAGCTGAAGGCGGCGCTCGACCAGGGCGGGCTGTTCCTGATCAAGCCGAGCCATGGCGAGCTCGCCGAGCTCGCCGGACGGCGGCTCGATCAGATCGACGACGTACGCGCGTTCGCGATGGCGATCGTGGACGCGGGACAGGCCGAGCATGTCGCGGTCACCATGGGTGCGAAAGGCGCGCTGCTCGCCACGCGTGACGGCTGCTGGTTTCTCCCCGCGATCCCGGTCGAGGCGCGAAGCGCGGTCGGCGCCGGCGACAGCTTCCTCGCGGCGATGACCTACGGCTTCGCCAATGGCCTCGGCGCGAAGGAAGCGTTCCGCCTCGGCATCGCCGCGGGCGCGGCGGCGGTGCAGGCGCCGGGCATGGAGCTATGCAGCGCCGAGGACGTGCAAGCCTTGCTCGAGCGGGTGCCCCGGATCTGAAGCTTATTGCAGGCCCGCGACCTGCATCTGCGCGCGAGCGTCGAGATAGGCGATGGTGATCGGCACCGGCTTCGGCAGCGCGATGTGCTGCTCGGGGACGGTGGCAGTCGGCGGGTCGTTGCCCAGGAGCCACCGCGCCAGCCTCGGCGCATCCTCGAGCCGGACGCAGCCGTGGCTGAGGTTGCGATCGTCCTGGGCGAAGAGCTCCTTCTTCGGCGTATCGTGCAGGTAAATCCCGTCGCCGTCCGGAATGTCGAACTTGAACTGACCGAGCGAGTTGGCCGGCCCGGGCAGCTGGCGGGCATAAACCTGGACCTGGCCGGCGGCGACCGCCTTCCAGTCGATGCTTTCCGGAGCAAGGATCCGCCCCTCGGGGCCGAATTTCGTCACGATCTGATAGCCGCGCTCGCTGAGATAGGTCTTGCCGTCCTTGAGCACGCGCGGCGCAAGGATCGTTTTCACGAGGTCCGGCGTGACGTGCCAATAGGGGTTGATCGTCTCGTACCGGAGCGCGCTCTTCAGCGCGGGCGTGGGTGTATCCGGCTTGCCCACGATGACCTTCATCGAATCGCGGACGCGCCCGTCCTCGATCATGTACAGGCGGGCGGAAGCGGCATCGACCAGGAGATAGCGTCCGCTTTGGGGGATCTCCCCGTCGGTAAGTGATTCCACATAATGTTGCGGGACGATGGTGCCGGCGATCGGCGCCAGCGGCGGATAGTAATTGACCGCCACAAAAGCGCCCGCCGCGACGGTGACAATGCCGGCGATCGCAATCAGATATTTGCGGTTCTGAGTCGTCGCGCTCATCGGTGCGGCCCCCGCTGATTAACCGATCAGGACTAACGCCCGTTTAGCGTGAATCGCGCGCCGGAGCGAATCGGCTGCTCGGCGCGCTCCTCACCAAGACCGTCGAGCGTCCTCCGGACACTCGGATTCTGGTGACCCCTACGGGACTCGAACCCGTGTTTTCGCCGTGAGAGGGCGACGTCCTAGACCGCTAGACGAAGGGGCCAGCGCTGAAGCGAGCGCGCCATATGTGGGCTGTTCGCCTGCTCGTCAACCGGGCCGCCGTCAGCGGCTGGCAGCTGCCGAGGACCAGTGGATGTGCACGATCTTCCACGCCGTGCCGTCGCGTCGCAAGACCATCGTCTCAGCCGTCATCTGATCGATGGCGCGGCCCTTGTAGGAACCGGTCATCCGGCCCTCGCTCGCGATCCAGGCAAGCTCGCCGGCCGAACCTCCGCTGCGGCGTGCGACGGCCGATTCCACAGCCTGCGAGAAAGCGGCGTCGGCGGGAAGATGATGCGCCGCATATTCCGCCTTGCTGCGCTCGGCCCCGCCTTCCTCGAAGATCAGCGCGTCGTCGGCGAGCACGGCAGCCGCAGCCTGTGTGTCGCCGCGCCGCAACGCCGCGTGGAAGGAATCGACGGTTTCGGCTGCGCCGCGCGCCGACGGCGACAGGGTCGGTGCCGCAGGCGCACTGGGTGCACCGTCATGCGCCGCCAGCGGCGCCGCCCAGCACAACAGCGCCGCGACCGCCGCCCAATGTGCGTTTGCCCCCTTCATCGCCTCTCCTCAGTCCAGCTTCAGCCGTACGAAACCCATCGCCCCCGTCGGGTTATTCCCGCCGTAGAGCGCCGCCAGGCCGTCCGGCACGAAATTGAGCGCGAACAGCCCGCCAAGTCCTATCGACCAATGCTCGGCAATCCGGAAGTCACGGACCGTGCCGAGCGAGATCTTGCCGACCCGGAACGCCGGCCCATGTTCTTCCGCCTCGACGAGCTCGCGATTCTCGGTGACCTCGCCGCGCCCGAAGAGGGTCCAGCCGCCATGCTTGAGCGACGCCTCGGCGACGAACGCGTCGTCGTTCAGCCAGTCACCATGATGGTCCCTGATCGACTTGCGCCCCCACGCGAGCGTTCCCGCCATGGTCCAGCCCGGGGCGATCTCGTCCGCCCACAAGGCGCTCGCCGACCAGCGCCGCTGGTCGACTCCGGGCTCGAGCTGCTCGGGATCCTCGAAATGCCCCCAGCTGCCCTGCAGCGACAACGTTCGCGTGGGGTTCCACGAGAGCCTGAGCGAAGTCGAATCGAGAGGGCCGGTCTCGATGTCCCAACGGTGCTGGTCGGGCTCCCGGGCATTGAAGCGGCTGGCCTCGATTTTCACGCGGTCCAGCACGAGGCCCGCAGTCAGCACGCCGAAGGTGATGTGGGTGGAATCGAGCCAATGGTGGCTGATCGGCGCTTCGGGCGAATCCATGATCGCTTCGCGGTGCATGAAGGCAGGGGGGCCGAAGGCGGGCTCGCCCGGCAGGCCTGCGTAGAGGAACACGCTGCTCTTCTGCCCAATGTTCTGCGAGACCGATGCCGACAGCTCCATGAACAGATCGTGCGGGTGCTGACGGTCGATGAGGCGGTCGGTGCCGTTCGCGGTTTCGCCGCTGGCGAGCAGCAGCGGGTAGCCGCTCTTCCCCATCAGCGGGTCGGGGCTGACCATGGCCTTCAGCTGAAGCGTGCCGTCGCCGAGCGGCCGCCGCGCGATGCCCATCAGCATGCCGGAGGCGAAGGCCTTGTCGTCGCCCCGCCGGTCCGACTGGTGGTCGTAGACGAGGTTGAGCGTCCCGTGCGCCATCAGCGTCCAGTCGCCGCTCATGACATGCAGGCCGGCATGCCCGGAAGTGTCCGGCTGCCACGCGGTGCCCGAGCTTTCGCGCGGCATCGGGTAGGGGCCGAGCGCGCCGCTCATCGGTGCCTGGTGACCCATCGCCGCGTGATCCATCTGCGAATGGTCCATCTGCGAATGGTCCATCTGCGAATGATCCACCGCCTGATCCCTGGCAGCCGGCTCAGCATCGGCGGCGTGCGCCGAGTGGGTGGCGTTTACGTCAGGCGCCGCCTTCGGTTCTGCCGCTGGCGACGGCCGCGGCTTGTCGGCGGGCTTTGGCGGTTGGGGCATGGTCATGCCCGGCATATGCTGGTGTTGCGCGACGGCAGGCGCGCTGATGCCGGCAAGCGCGAGCGCGCTCACCGAGGCCGTGAGGAAGCTATTCACGAAAATCTCTCCGGTGGAACGGGACGCCCGAGGCATCGGGCGCCCCGCCCATTCACTTAGCGCGCGGCGTGACCGCCGTGCTCGCCGCCATGCGCGCCTTCGGCGCCATGGCCTTCATGCATCTTGGCCATGTCCTTGCAGCAGT
>DASUXP010000013.1:0-7141 GCA_036377835.1 Sphingomicrobium sp.
ACGAGCGCATCTTCAAGCTCCCGCCCGGCTGCATCCTCAAGGTCGCTCCGGGCGCCGAGCCGCGCGACGCTCCTCCCGACGAAGGCGAGGCAGGGCAGGGCCTCAGCCTCACCCGTTACTGGTCCTATCGCGACGTCGTCCGGCGCGGCCTGCATGACCCGATCGCCGATGAGGAGGATGCGCTGGAGGAGCTCGAACGCGCGCTCGCCAACGCCATCGCCGGCCAGTCCATGGCCGACGTGCCGGTCGGCGCCTTCCTTTCCGGCGGGATCGACAGCTCGACGATCGTCGCGCTCTACCAGAAATATTCGTCGATTCCGGTGCGGACCTTCTCGATCGGGTTCGAGGAAGCGGGCTTCAACGAGGCGGAACATGCCAAGGCCGTGGCCACGCACCTCGGCACCGTCCACGCCGAGCGCTACGTCACCGTGCGCGAGGCGCGCGAGGTCATCCCCCTGCTCCCCGCGATCTACGACGAGCCCTTCGCCGATTCTTCGCAAATCCCGACTTTCCTCGTCAGCCGCTTCGCCCGCGAGCAGGTGACGGTCGCGCTGACCGGCGACGGCGGCGACGAACTGTTCGCCGGCTACAATCGCCATTTCGCCGCGCCGCGGTTCTGGAACCAGCTGCAGAAGCTCCCCCGGCCGCTGCGCACCGCGACGGGAGCGCCGCTCAGCCGAGTCCCGGCCCAGGTGTGGCGCAGCGTCTCCGGCCTGCTCCCCGGCCGCCGGCAGCCACACTTCGCGGGCAAGCTGCAGAAGGCGTTCCGGGTGGCGGCGAGCGCCCGCGATTTCGACGAAGTCTATCGCTCCTTCCTCGACGAATGGAGCCATGAGCGCTCTCCGGTGGTGGGGAGCGGGGAAGGCGGCCTCGGCTTCGACCTCGACGTTGGCATCGCCGCGCCGGACGCGGTGCGGATGATGTATTGCGACGCGGTCACCTATCTGCCCGACGACATCCTCGCCAAGGTCGACCGCGCGTCGATGGCGGTCAGCCTCGAGACCCGCGTCCCGTTCCTCGATCATCGGGTCGCCGAGCTTGCCGCGCGGATCCCGCTGGCGATGAAGCTGCGCAACGGCCGCGGCAAGCATTTGCTGCGCCGGCTGCTCGACCAGTCCGTGCCGAGCGCCCTCGTCGAGCGGCCCAAGGCCGGCTTCGGAATCCCCGTCGGCGAGTGGATCAGGGGGCCGCTGCGGCCGTGGGCGGAGGAGCTGCTCGATGCCGCCGCGATGAAGGCCGACGGCTGGTTCGATCCCGCAATCGTCCACGCGCGCTGGCGCGATCATTTGAGCGGCCGGCGCGATTCCACCCCGGCCTTGTGGGCGGTCCTGATGTTTCAGGCCTGGTCGCGCGAGCAGCGCAGCATTGCCGCTGCAGCAGCTTGAATTCGCGAGGGAAAGCGCGGCGGCGTTGCCCAAAAAAGGCAGTTCCGCTCAAATGATTCATTCATTACGGTGACAGGCAACTTTGTTTTGGATAGTTCGTTGCGCGCGAATGGGAAGTCTGCCGGGAGGCCTCCCGGCGCGTTAGGAGAGAATAAGATGGCTGGTCCGCGGGTGAGACCGTTTGTCGCGTGCCTTGCAGCCGGGTCGTTGTTCCTCGGCTCCACGAGCGCCGTCGCCGCCACGGCTTCGCGGCCGATCGCCGCCCCCGCCATCCACCAGATCGATCCGTGGGTCGCGCTCAGCGCCTTGAGCGGCGCCGCGCCGGCCGCCGCGCTGTGCGGTGCTGCTGCCGTTGCCGCCGCTGCCCAGGCGGCGCCGGGCTGCGTGCTGCCCGCCGTCGATGCCGCGCCGGTCGTTGCCCAGGCGGGGCCGCCGCCGCCTACCCCCGTTCCGCCGGTCGAGCCGGTCGGCGGGGGTCTCGGCATCGATCCGCTCTATCTCGCGCTCGGTGCCCTTGCCGTCGGCGCTTTGGTTTATTTCCTGCTGATCAAGAAAAACCACCACAACGACAATGACGTGAGCCCAACCTGAGGGTTCTCGAGTCAGCCAGGCAAGGGAAAGCGTTATGAGAAGTTCGCTCGCAATCGCCCTCGGCATCGTCGCTGCCGCCGGACTGTCCACCCCGGCCATGGCGCAGTGGACACCCGGCTCGGAGATCGTCGGCCAGCCGGTCCAGGTGACCACCAACGGGGTCACCAACACGGTCTTCCTCGATCCCGGCGGATCGGCGCGGATCATGACCCCCGGAGGCAATACCGTTCCGGCGACGTGGACCGCGGCCAACGGGCAGCTGTGCCTCAGCGCCAACGGTGCCAACGAGTGCTGGCAATATGCCGCACCCTTCCAGGCCGGTCAGCCGGTCACCCTTGTGAGCAGCTGCAACAGCTCGTCGACCTGGCTCGCTGCCGGGACCAACATGCCGGCCCCGCCGCCCCGTCCGGGTGGCGAGCGCGGCCGCTAACGCCCGCCAACATCACTGACCCGGTGACGCGGCTGCCCCTCACGGGGTGGCCGCGAACTTTTCGTGCAGCGCGTCGAGCGACGGGTCGTGGGTCAGGTCGAGGTGCAGCGGCGTGACCGCGATAAAGCCGTCGGCGACCGCCTCGAGGTCGGTCTGGTGCCCCGGCGTCTGCAGCATCGGCCCGAGCCCGAACCAGTAATAAGGATATCCGCGCGGGTCGGTCCGCTCGACGATTCGCAGCCGCCCGTAATCGCGCAGGCCCTGCCGGCAAACGCGGATGCCGCGCACCTCGTCGGGCGGCAAGGCGGGGAAGTTGACGTTGATCAGCGTCCGCGGCTCGGTCTCGAACTCGAGCAGCGGCGCAAGCACCCGCTCGGCCCAGGCCTCGGCCGCAGCGAAGGGCACGGTGTCGCCCATGCCTTCCTTCGAATAGGCCTGGCTGAGCGCGATCGACGGAACGCCGGCCAGCGCGCCCTCGATCGCCGCCGACACCGTGCCCGAATAGGTCACGTCCTCGGCGAGGTTGGCGCCGCGGTTGATCCCCGACAGGATCACGTCGGGCGGCGAATCCTTCATCACGTGGGCGAGCGCGAGCATCACCGCGTCGGTCGGGGTGCCGGTAACCGAGAAGCGGCGCTCGTCGTGGCGCCTCAGGCGCACCGGGGTGGTCAGGGTCAGCGAGTGGCCGGCGCCCGACTGCTCCTCGGTCGGGGCGACGATCCAGATGTCGTCGCTCAAGTGTCGAGCGACGGCTTCGAGCAGCTTGAGGCCGCGGGCGTTCACGCCGTCGTCGTTGGTCAGCAATATGCGCATGGGCGGCCTATGGCGGCAGCACCGCGAAGCCGCAACCGCGGCCGGCCCCGCGCGACATTGCGCCATATTCGCAACAGCTTGGCGATTTCTTCACTGCGGCGCCGTCAGTTCTTGTTAAGGCTTGGGAGCCTAACTATAGGCCCCCGTTGGGGATGACCGACTTACCCGGTTCTAAGTCCCGGGAAAGTCACAAGGAATCGCCTCCGGCTGCACCGGTGGGCCGGCCGCAGCGGGCGGCGGCGTTGGGGACTTCCATCGCTTGGATGGGGGCCCCATGCACAGGTAAGTGCGGGGAGGGGATTAGATGGCAACTGCCCTTGTCGACCTTTATGGCGGCGACGATTTCGAACCTTTCGATCGACTCATTCTGACCGAGGCCTACCGGCCTTCGGACACCGAAGAGTTCATGTGCGCGAAGCACCGCGCCTATTTCCTGCGCAAGCTCAAGGCGTGGAAAGAGGACATCGTCGAGGAATCGCGCGCGACCATGGCTCAGCTCCAGGTCGATTCGCTGCGCGAGCCGGACCTTGCCGACCGCGCGTCGAGCGAGACCGACTGGGGGATCGAGCTTCGCACCCGCGACCGCCAGCGCAAGCTGATCGCCAAGATCGATTGCGCGGTCCGCCGCCTCTACGAAGGCGAATATGGCTATTGCGAAGTGACTGGCGAGCCGATCCCGCTGGCCCGCCTCGAGGCCCGCCCGACGGCGACCATGACCCTCGAAGCGCAAGAGCGCCACGAGCGGATCGAGAAAGTCTCGCGCGACGACTGATCGCCCGATGGGTTCGAGTATCGCGCGCCCCGAGCACGGACAGCATCCTGCGAAGAGGCTGGTGGGCCTGGGGGTCGCTCTGGCGGTGCTGGCTAGCCCGGCGTTCGCTCGAGACGGCAACGATTCGCTTCCGACCAGGGCGCAGCTCGCCGCGTGCCCGGCCTTCGCCACTTTCAACTGGCGCAAGCTCGACAAAGCCGGCGCCCTTCACCTGAAGACCGATCCGGCGGCCGCGGCGCGCCGCGCCGGCGAGCATGAGCGAATCCGCGGCCCCTATGCCGTGCCGGACCTTTCGCGGGCCGAGGTGACGCTCAGCCTGACGGTCGGTTCGGGCGAGACGCAATCGTCGCCGGTCCACACGTCCAGCTTCCTGTGGCGCGACGATCGCGGACGATGGTTCATCGACCGGGTCGACTACGGGCCCGCCTGGGCGCCGGCTCCGCTTCCCCCCGACGCGACCGTTCCGGCGGGAGATCAGTGGCTCGAACATGAGCAGCGCGAGGCGTTTCGCGGCCCGCTCGCCCCCAATCAGGTCAAGCAGCTCGAAGCCGCGCTTTCCGATCCGTGCCTGCAGATCCAGCCGGACGCGCCGCCGCTGCAAATCCCGGTCAAGGGCAAGCCGCACCCGCCGTGCGTTCCGGGCACGGGCGCCTCGCTCACCATCCATTCCGCGACGGCCACTCGGCTGATTGGCGATCGCTGCGGGCGCTGGGCGGCCGGCGCCTTGATGCAGGCTGTGATGTACGGGACGCCCGATCCGGCGCATGTCGTGGCCGAGGCGCTGCGC
This sequence comes from Sphingomicrobium sp., assembly GCA_036377835.1. GTDB lineage: Bacteria > Pseudomonadota > Alphaproteobacteria > Sphingomonadales > Sphingomonadaceae > Sphingomicrobium. Next base: position 4,779 of record DASUXP010000013.1, read on the forward strand.
GCGCGCCAGGGGCCGGATTTCATACGGCGCGAAATCCTTCTTCGCCGCGGCAACTCGCCTTTTCCTTACGTCGAGGTGCTGTGCGGAAGCATCGACCCGCGCGCCCGCCCGATGCCCAGGCACCTCATCTACACGCGCGACAGCTCGCATTCGGGCAAGCCCAGGACCGAGCTCCTGCTCGAGGAGGACGACCCGGATTTCAGACAACAATGGCTGCGCCTCGGCTGCGACCCCGCGCAGGGAGGCGCCCGGTGAACATGGCCTTCTTCTGCGAATCCGGCAGCAGCCCGGGAATTACGGTGACATTGCACTCAATGAGGGGTTGAGTTTCCGCTGTCTTACAGGCCGGCCAATGCGATAGCTGGGACTCTCCCGGTGAGGAGAGTCGACGTCGCATGTTCCCCTACATTACGCGCGCACGCATCGCCTCGCTGGTTGCTCCGAACTTGACGAAGTTGACACACCCCCCGCCCCTCGCGCGTGCGCGCCTGCGCGCGAGTGTCGGTGCCAACTTTGCCAACTTCCGGGGCTCGCACGCGTAGGCTCGTGAACTTAGTGAACTTTCGGGCGCGGCGCCTGGTGCGCCGCGCACAATAAAAAAGCCCGCCTAGTGGGCGTAGTGCCCGGCGAGCTCGTCCTTGATCTTGAGTTTTTCTTTCTTGAGGCGGTGGAGAAGGTCTTCGTCGGGATGCGGTCGATGCTCTTCCTCGTCGATCAGCGTGTGGAGCGCGTGGTGCTTCGATTCGAGAGCTTCGACCTGGGCCTTGTCCATGGGTGCCATTCCTTTCGCGAAAGCGAGTGACGACCTCGCAATAAACCACGAATCGTTCCTTTTGTCTTGACCCATCGCACGGCTCGCCGGGCGAGGCGCGCGGGTCGCCGACGCGAAACCTCCGATTCCGGCCGCGGCTGAATTGCGCTAGGATCGCGGGCGAATGAACGACGACCAGCCGGGACCGCCGCTTCAGGCGCTCGAAATCCTGAAAGCGGAGCACCGCAGCCTCGATGAGCAGATCCGCCTGCTCGAGGCGGAGCACGGCCCCGACCAGCTGGAGATCGCGCGGCTGAAGAAGCGCAAGCTGAGGCTCAAGGACCAGATCCAGCTGATCGCCGATTCGAGCGTTCCAGACATCATCGCCTGACTGTCCCGAAAAGCTGTCTCGTTCGGGGACAACGCCCGCCGATCCGCGTCGCCTCGCCGACTCGGGCGTTTTCAGCGGCGAAGATCGGTGGCACCTTGCATGGCTATGGACGACTCGGACCTGCCCGACCGCCAAGTGCGCATCACGTCGCGCCTGATCGACTCGCTTTACACCGAGGCGATGCTGCTGGCCGACGAGGCGCGCTCCTATTTCGACGACGCCGGCCGCGACGAGCGGGCGATGCTCGATCCGTTCGCCCGCGTCGGCTTCGCCTGCGAATCGCTGAAGGTGACGACGCGGATCATGCACATCGTCGCCTGGCTGCTGACCCAGCGGGCGATCGAGTCGGGCGAGATCCCGTTGTCCGGCGGGCGGCGCCCCGAGCGGCGGCTCGGCCATGCGGCGGAGAGCGATCCCGCGGTGGTGACTCAGCTCCCCGAGGCGGCGCAGCGGCTGATCGGCGCCAGCTCCGACCTCTATGCGCGGATCAAGCGCATCGACGAGGGCAATTTCGAGGAAGACGCGCCGCAAAGCCCGGCGCGGGCGCTGATGGGCCGGCTCGAGCGCGGCCTCGGCGGCGCCGCCTAGCCGATCGCGAGCCGCGCCTTCGCGGCGGCATATTGGGTGGCGATCAGCTCGACATATTCACCCGCCGGGCGCACCCGGTCGATCACTCCGATCCCCTGGCCCGAGCCCCAGATGTCGCGCCAGGCCTTGGCCTTGGCCGATCCTTCGGAGCCGAACTTCATCGCCGTCGGGTCGATCCCGGCGAGATTGTCGGGGTCGAGCCCGGCATTCTCGATCGAGGCGCGAAGGTAATTGCCGTGAACGCCGGTGAAGAGGTCGGTGTAGACGATGTCCGCGGCACCGCTCGCTACGATCGCCTGCTTGTAGGCATCGGGCGCGTTCGCCTCCTCGGTCGCGATGAAGGGAGAGCCGATGTAGGCGAGGTCGGCGCCCGCGGCCTCCGCCGCCAGCACCGATCCGCCGTTGGCGATGGCGCCGGAGAGGATCAGCGGTCCGTCGAACCAGGCGCGGATTTCCTGCAGCAAGGCGAACGGCGACCAGCGGCCGGCGTGTCCCCCCGCGCCGGCGGCGACGGCGATGACCCCGTCGGCGCCTTTTTCCACCGCTTTCCGCGCGAAGCGGTCGTCGATCACGTCGTGGAGCGTAATCCCGCCCCATGAATGCACCGCCTCGTTGATCTCGACCCGTGCGCCC
>DASUXP010000014.1:0-19352 GCA_036377835.1 Sphingomicrobium sp.
GGAGCCGTACACGCGTTTGGGGTTCTCGCCGCACGCCATCTTGAGGCCGTAGGGCGCGCCGGGAAACTTCATCCCCTGAGCGGTCCGTGCCGGCACGTTCTTCACCGTCACGGAGCGCCCGCCGAACAGGTTGGCCGAGCCGGGCAGGATCTGCAGCGTCGTCACTCCGCCGTTGACCAGCGCCCGCGAGAAGCCGGGGTCCTGCGGCCACACGCTATGCTCGGCCCACACCTCGGGCCGCGCCGGCGCCGTCGCCTCATTGCCGTCGGACAGCGATTCGACGCCCGGCGACGGATAATCGCCGAGATGGCTGTGGACGTCGATCACGCCGGGGGTCACCCACTTGCCGGTGCCGTCGATCTCGATCGCGCCCGCCGGGCTGGCGAGCCCGGGCCCGCCGACCGCCTGAATCACGCCGTCGCCGAACACCAGAGTGGCATCGTTGATCTGCCGCCCCTCCCCGTCGAACATGGTGGCGTGGCGGATGACCGTCAGCGCGCCGGGGTAGCGCTGGTAGGTCGAGGGATAGGGATCCTCGTTGACCCGGATCGGCGGAGCCAGCTTCTTCGGCGGCGCGAACGCCGCGCAGCCGGACACCATCGCCGCCGCGGCGGCCGCGATCAGCAATCGCCGCATTCCTATTTCACCCCATGCATCAAATATTTGAGCGGCCAGCTCAGCAGGAACAGGATTCCGCCGAGCACGATCGACACCCAGCCGATGGTCGTGAACACGCCGACATAGGTCTGCAGGCTGACCTGGAGGTTGGTGACCTGCCCGCCAACGGTCTCGACCGAGGCGACCTGGGCGACGACGCCCGCAACATATTGCGCGACCGAGATCGACAGGAACCACACGCCCATCATCATTCCGACGATGCGCGCGATCGACAGCTTGGTGATCATCGAAAGGCCGACGGGCGAGATCATCAGCTCGGCGATCGAGTGGATGAGATAGAGGCCGGCGAGCCACCACAGCGCCACCTTGAAGTCGGAGCCGGCGAAGGCCGAGCCCCACACGAGGAACAGGAAGCCGGCGCCCACGCCCATCAGCGCGAAGGCGAACTTGACCGGGATCGACGGTTCCAGCCCGCGCTTCGCCAGCCCGTTCCACAGCAGCGAGAAAAGCGGCGCGAGGACGACGATGAAGAAGGCGTTGAAGAATTGTGTCTGCCCCGCCGAGATCGACCAGCCGCCGGCGACCGTCAGGTCGGTGTTGCGGTCGGCGAACAGGGTCAGCGACGACCCAGCCTGCTCGAACAGCGTCCAGAAGACGACGTTGAAGACGATCAGCACCATCGCCGCGCACATCATCTGGAACTCGACGCGGCTGCCGCGCAGGTAGGACCAGACGAGGATCGCCGGGACGCCGATGAGGAAGGTGCCGAACAAGAGCTTGCCCATGATCGGCAGCGACAGGATGTAGCCGACGATGCCCGATCCGGCCTCGGGCTCCTGGTAGTTCATCAGGTTGGTGAACAGGAACCAGATGACCGGCACGGCGAGGATCGCGGCGCCATAGACGATCCAGTCCTTCTTCGGGTCGCCATGCTCCGGCCGCTCGCCATAGCCGGCGAGGCGGCCGCCGTCGAACTGGATCAGGCTCCAGCTGAACAGCATGCCGAGCGCGGCGAGGCCGAAGCCGGCCCACCAGCCGACCGCGTCGGCGAGGAAGGGACATAATAGCTGCGAAAAGAGCGAGCCGAGGTTGATGCCCATGTAGAATATGGTGAAGCCTGCATCGCGGCGGCGGTCGCCCTGGTCGTAGAGCGCTCCGACCATGGTCGAGATATTCGGCTTGAAAAAGCCGTTGCCGACCGTGACCATCGACAGGCCGATGAGCATCAGCGCGACAAAGAACGGGTTGCGTTGCGCGCCCGGCTCGAACGCGCCCTTGGGCAGGTTCCTGGCGACGCTGTTGTCGGCGCGAAGCAGGTCGACCGACCCGTCCTCGTTGCCCTTGATCTTCAGCCGCTCGCCGGGCGTGACGACGTAGCGGACCTCTTCGCCCGACGATGTCGGACGGTCGACGAAATTCTCGACCTGGACCTCGTAGCGCTGGCCGTCGATCACCGCGTGCGGCTTGGCCGTTTCCCCACCGAAGCAAAGGATGAAATAGCCGAGGCTCATCACGATCGCGCCGAACTTCACCGAGCGCTTGGAGCCGAGATAATGGTCGGCAATGAACCCGCCGACGAGCGGGGTCAGATAGACCAAAGCTGTGAAGCCGCCGTAGAGGCCCGTCGTCGTCTGGTCGGAAAAAAGGAAGTGCTTGGCGAGGTAGAGCGTCAGCAGCGCCCGCATGCCGTAATAGCCGAACCGCTCCCACATCTCGGTGGTGAACAGCCGGGCAAGCTGGCGCGGGTGGCCGAACCAGGTCTTCTTGTCCGCCGGATTCACATGGCTCGTGTCAGGTGCGCCGGGTTCTTCCACGGCTGGCGTGTCGACCATTCCAATACTCCCCTCGTGCGGGCAGCCCTGCCCGCCGAAATTCCGGGGCGCGACCGTAACGGGCAAAATCGGCTTGTGAAGCCGATTGTTGCACCTCGCCCTCGCCGCTATGCGCCCTCGTCGATGCTCAATGACCGTTCATCGATCCTGTCGCTGCTCGAAACCCGCCGCTCGGGCAAGCCGCGCGAGCTGGTCGGCCCGGGCCCCACGGCCGCCGAGCTCGAGCGCATGCTCACCATCGCCGCGCGCACCCCCGACCACGGCAAGTTGTTCCCCTGGCGCTTCGTCACCGTGGCCGACGACCAGCGCGACCGCTTCGCCTTGCTGCTGCGCCAGGCGCTGGCCGAGCATGACGAATGCGCTTCTCCCGCGCACCATCAGAAGGAAGACGAGTTCGCCCATTTCGCGGGCCAGCTCGTGGTGCTGATCTCGGCGCCGGTCGAGGGTCACAAGATCCCATTGTGGGAGCAGGAGCTGTCGTGCGGCGCGGCCGGGATGAACCTGCTGCTCGCCGCGCACGCACTCGGCTACGTCGCCGGCTGGGTGACCGGCTGGCGCGCTTATTCGGAGCGGGTGCGAAGCGCCTTCTGCGGCCCGGGCGAGCGGATCGCCGGCTTCATTTTCATCGGCCACGCCGGCCGCGAAGTCGAGGAACGCCCCCGCGCCCCGCTCGCGACGGTGTGGAAGCCGTGGCATCCGCCCGAAACCTAAACTGCTTTTAAGTTGATTTTTCCGCCCGCCCCGCTGTATTATAACAGCATGACGCTTCGGACCCAGCACGACAAGCCCGTCTACGTCCGCCTGCGCGAGACGATCGCCGATGCGATTCTCGCCGGGCAATTCGCCGACGGCGACCCGCTGCCGTCGGTCCGGGCGCTTGCCGCGCAGGAGCAGGCCAACCCGCTGACCGTCGCCAAGGCCTACCAGGGCTTCCAGGACGAAGGGCTGATTGTGGTCAAGCGCGGCGTCGGCATGTTCGTCGCCGCGGGCGCGCGAATTCGGCTGCGGGATTCCGAGCGCAGCCGCTTCATCAAGGAAGAATGGCCCGAGATCCGCGCGCGCATGCACCGTCTGGGGATCGACCCCGTCGAGCTCCTCGACCGCGAACGCGCCTGATCTTCCGTGTTCCTGCGAAGGCAGGAACCCAGCCCTGGCCAGGAACAATCTGTGCTCCTGCTTTCGCAGGAGCACAGTCTCCTCTAACCGCGCCCCAATGGAAACGCGGGTCCTTGCCTTCAGCGACGACGCCCTCGCCGAAGCCGCGCGGCTGATCCTCGCCGGCGAGCCGGTCGCCGTCGCCACCGAGACCGTTTACGGACTCGCCGCCGACGCGACTAACGCCGCCGCGGTCGCGCGCATCTACGAGGCCAAGGCAAGGCCGAGCTTCAACCCCTTGATCGTGCACGTTCCCGACCTCGCCGCCGCCGAGCGCATCGGCGACTTCGGCAGCGAGGCCCGCGCGCTTGCCGAGGCGCATTGGCCGGGACCGCTGACCCTCGTCGTCCCGCTCCGCGAGGGTGCGCAGATCGCCTCGATCGTCACTGCCGGCCTGCCGACGATCGGCCTCCGGGTCCCCGCCCACCCGGCGATGCAGGCGCTTCTCGCCGCGACTGGCCGACCGCTTGCCGCGCCGTCCGCCAATGCCAGCGGCGCGATCAGCCCGAGCCGCGCCGAGCACGTGCTGCGCAGCCTCGCTGGGCGAATTGCGCTGATCCTCGATTCGGGGCCGACCCAGCGTGGCATCGAATCCACCATCGTCGCGGCGACTGGCGGTCCGCTGCGCCTGCTCCGCCGCGGTCCTCTTGAAATCCCGGGCGCGGCCGAAAGCGCTAGCGACAGGATCGAGGCGCCGGGCCAGCTGGCGAGCCATTACGCGCCGTCGAAGCCGCTGCGGCTGAATGCCGAAGCGGCCGAGCCCGACGAATTTCTGATCGGCTTTGGCGCCGTGGCCGGCAACGCGAGCCTCAGCGCCTCGGGCGACCTCGTCGAGGCGGCGGCCCATTTATTCGAGCTGCTGCACCGCGCCGACGCGGCACCGCAGCGGAAGATCGCCGTCGCGCCGCTTCCCGACGAAGGCCTCGGCCGCGCCATCAACGACCGCCTTCGCCGCGCGGCGGCGTAGCGCAAAAGAAAAGGGGCGGCCGAGCACCGCCCCTTCCCCCTGTTAAGCCGTGAAACGGGCTTACTGGCCGCCGGTCGGAGTCGCCTCCGCGGCAGGAGCCGCCTCGGTCGCCACGGCCGCGGCTTCAGCGCCGGCCGCCGCTGCGGCTTCGGCGCCGACGGGCGCGAGCGTCACCTTGACCGGGTTCGGCGCGAGGCTGAGCGCAGCGCCGCTCGCGGCGTCGACTCCGGCGCCGATCAGGCCGCCGAAGATCACGTTGCCGGCATAGCCGGCCGCGCCGCCTTCCTTCACCTTGCCGTGAACCTTGATCTCCTGGCTCTGGTAGCCTTCCTTGGAGATGGTCACGACGAACTGGCTCTTGCGCTTCATCCGCAGCGTGCACGGAGTGACGCAGGTCTGGCCGGTCGACAGCTTGACGTCGGCCTGGGTCGGCGTCGATTCGACGACGAAATCCTGGCTCGAGCCGCGGGTGATCGTGGCGCAGGCAGAGAGAAGCACCGTGGCAGCCGCGAGGCTGCCAATCGCAACAAGACGCATTGAAGTTGTTCCCCTTATACGAACGCGGCTGCCCCCCGGCAGCCGTCGCTCGCGGGCTTGCACGAAGTGCTTAGCCCGCCAAGGGAATTTCGATCCGGGCGCGAGAGTTAGGCCTGGGCTGTTGCCGATTTGACACGGCTCTGGAAGCTCTTCCTCAGCTTCTGCAGCTTGGGCGGGATCGAGGCGATGCAATAGGGGTTCCGCTGCCCCTCGCCGGCCCAATAATCCTGGTGATAATCCTCTGCCGGCCACCATTCGCCTTTCGGCTCGATGGTGGTGACGATGCGGTCGCCGTGAGCGGGATTGTTGCGCTCGATTCCCGCGCGCGCCTTGCGCTCCTGCTCCTCGTTCTGCGGGAAGATCGTCGAGCGATATTGCGTGCCGACGTCATTGCCCTGGCGGTTGAGCTGCGTCGGGTCATGGGTCGCGAAGAAGATGTCGAGCAGGTCGTCATAGCTCAGCTGCTCGCTGTCGAAGGTGATGCGGATCGCCTCGGCATGGCCGGTATCGCCACCGCACACCTGCTTGTAGGTCGGGTTGGCCAGCGTGCCGCCGGTATAGCCGCTCTCCACCGACTTCACCCCGACGACGTCGAGGAACACCGCCTCGGTGCACCAGAAGCACCCGCCCGCGAGCACCGCGATTTCGTCGGCCATGAACTGTCTCCTTTGCTCTTGCTGAGGAGATAGGAGCACTTACGCGTCATTGCGAGCGACGCCATAGTTCCTCCCTGCGGCGCGAAGCGTCGTGGGGAGGGGAACCATGCGCAGCATGGTGGAGGCGTAACTGGCGCCGGCGCCTCTACCCCTCCACCATTCACTCTGCGGTGAATGGTCCCCCTCCCCACCGCTTCGCGGCAGGGAGGAAACATCAACTCTTGTACGATGCCTTCAGGCTGGCGAGCTCGAGCCGCTTGCCGACCCATTCCGCGAGCGCGTCGAAATCGAGCGGCTCGTCGAACACGATCCCCGCCTTGCGGTCGGAATACCAGCGCACCTCGCCCTTCACCGGCTTCAAACTCTCGACCACCACGACGACGGTCTTGCCGACGCAATATTCGTCGATCGGCTCGACCTTCATCCCGCCGAGAGAGATGTCGTGCACGTCGACCGTGTAATAGATTTTGCCGAGCTTGACCGAGGCCTTGCAATTGACGTCGAGCCGCGGCGGGCGCGCGCGGAAGCCGTGGCGCTGTTTGCGGCCGGCGAGCAGCTCGCCGAGGTCGATGTCCTGGTCGAACTTGAAGCCGACCAAATCCTCGCGCACCCACACCACGGTCGACGGGATCTTTTCGCACGACAGCTCGATGTCGAGATGCTCGCCCGGTGCCGGTGCCCGAGTGACGATCGCCGCGAGGCCGCCCGCCGACAGGTTCTTCACCTTGATCAGCTGCTGGGCGCCACTGCCGTCGATGACCTTGGCCACGCGAAGCATGGCGGACAGGCGCTCGTCGGAGCGGCGCTCGACCGGGCGCGGCACGGCCGTCGAGAGCGAGACGGTGGTCGATTCGAACGCGGCTTCGCCGGCGTCGTCGAATTCGAACTCGCGCTTCCTGCGGATCAGCGATCCAAACATCTCTTCAGCGTCTCCAATCGGCGCGCGAAACCGCACCAAATTGGGACTTTATGGACAGTGCGGTTAAAAGAGCGTTTCATCGCTTGACCTTACCGCGGGAAAGCGCGCACCCGTCGCGCTCCTGAAAGGCCAGGGGAGAGGAGCCCGGATGGCGCGGCCGCGCTTGCTTCTGATCGACGACGAGCCCGCGCTGGCCGACTTCCTCGCGAGCGCCGCGACCGGCGCCGGGTTCGACCCCGTGATCACCGCCGAGGACAGGCAGTTCCGCGACGAATTCATGGCGCAGCGGCCGGAGGCGGTGGCGCTCGACCTCGGCATGCCGGGCATGGACGGGGTCGAGCTGATCCGCTTCCTCGCCGGCGAGGATTATCGCTCGCCGGTGCTGATCGTCAGCGGATTCGACCGGCGGGTGCTCGAATCCGCCTTCCGCCTCGGCGAGGCGCTCGGCCTCAGCATGGCCGGGCCCCTCGAAAAGCCGGTGCGGCTCGAAGAGCTCGAGCGGCTGCTCGGCCAACTCAAGGCGTCGCTGGTGAGCTGATGCGCAAGGCCGAAGCCCAGCTGCTCGACAGCTTCGAACGGGCGCTCGGCGAGGACCGCCTGCGGATGGTCTATCAGCCCAAGGTCGCGCTTCGCGACGGAAGCCTGAAGCGGGTCGAGGCGCTGGTCCGCTGGGACGATCCCGAGCTCGGCGCGGTCGAGCCCTCGCGCTTCGTGCCGCTGGCCGAAAAGCACGGGCTGATCGACGATCTGACCCAATGGGGGCTGCGCACCTCGCTTCGCCAATGGCTCGAGTGGCGCGAAGACGGGATCGATACCTCGATCGCCTTCAACATCTCCGCGCTCAGCCTGCAGGCACTCGACTTCCCGGACCTCGTCGAGCGCATGTGCCGCGCTTTGGAGGTCCCGACCGACCGGCTGGTGCTGGAACTGACCGAGGGTGCGACCCAGCCACTGATCAAGCTGATCGACACTTTGACCCGCTTCCGAATCAAGGGCATCGGCCTCGCCATCGACGATTTCGGCACCGGCTATTCGTCGCTGATGCAGCTTCGCCAGCTGCCCTTCACCGAGGTGAAGATAGACCAGTCGTTCGTCGCCGACGCCGGCCGCTCGCGCGACTGCCGCCTGATCATCCAGTCGATCACCGAGCTGGCGCACGGCCTCGGCCTCACCGCGACCGCGGAAGGGGTCGAGACGCTCGACCAGCTGCGGCTGGTGCGCGAACTCGGCTGCGACCTCGTCCAGGGCTATCTCGTCTCGCATCCGCTGGAGCCGGCGCAGCTCAAGGGCTGGAAGCAGAAGTTCCGCCGCGCCTGGCCGGCAATGATCGCCGAGGAGAAGCTCGCGTTATGGAGCGACGTCGAAACGGATGCCTTGAGCGAGCGGTAGGTCGGCGCCGTAATTGATGGTGTTGGTCTGCCGCCGCATGTAGGCGCGCCAGCTGTCCGAGCCGCTCTCGCGTCCTCCGCCGGTCTCCTTCTCCCCGCCGAAGGCGCCGCCGATCTCCGCGCCCGACGGCCCGATGTTGACGTTGGCGATCCCGCAGTCGGAACCCGCAGCGGAGACGAACCGCTCCGCCTCGCGCAAGTCGTTGGTGAAGATTGACGAGCTGAGCCCTTGGGGGACGGCATTGTTGAGCGCGATGGCTTCGTCGAAATCGCGGTAGCGCAGGACGTAGAGGATCGGAGCGAACGTCTCCTGCAGCACCGTGCCCTCGTGCGCATCGAGCTCGACGAGGGCCGGGCGGACGTAGAAGCCGCCGGGCACCGCGTCGACGCGCTCGATGGCATCGCCGAGCACGCGCTGCATGGCGTTGAAGGCGCCTTCGTCGATCAGCGGACCGACCAGCGTGTCCGGCTGCCGCGGGTCGCCGACCTTCACCGACGCGAGCAGCTGCCGAACGCGCGCGATCAGCGGCTCGGCGACGCTTTCGTGCACGATCAGCCGCCGAAGCGTGGTGCACCTCTGCCCTGCCGTCCCCCCCGCCGAGAAGAGGATCGCCCGCGCGGCGAGCTCGAGGTCGGTCGAGGAGCAGACGATCGTCGCATTATTGCCCCCGAGCTCGAGCAGCACGCGGCCGAAGCGCTGCGCCACGCGCGGGCCGACGGCTCGGCCCATGGCCGTCGAGCCCGTCGCCGAGACCAGCGCGATCCGCGGATCGTCGACCAGCGCCTCGCCCACGACGCGCTCGCCCTGGACCAGCTGCACCAGCCCCGCGGGCGCATCGCCGAAGCGGTCGAGCGCGCGCCGCACGAGTTGCATCACCAGCTCGGCGCACAGCGGTGTCTTCTCGCTCGGCTTCCAGATCACGGGATCGCCGCAGACCAGCGCCAGCGCCGCGTTCCACGCCCATACCGCCACCGGGAAATTGAAGGCGCTGATCACCAGCACCGTCCCGAGCGGGTGCCACTGCTCCATCATCCGGTGTTCGGGCCGCTCGGAAGCGATGGTGAGGCCGTAAAGCTGGCGCGACAGTCCCACGGCGAAGTCGCAAATGTCGATCATCTCCTGGACCTCACCGAGGCCCTCCTGGATGATCTTGCCGGATTCGATCGTCACCAGCCGGGCGAGCGGCTCCTTGGCGGCGCGCAATTTCTCGCCGATGAGGCGCACCAGCTCGCCCCGGCGCGGTGCCGGCACGAGGCGCCATTCGAGGAAGGCGGCCGCGGCGCGCGCGCACGCCGCGTCTGGGTCGCCCGGCGTAACCCGCCCGATCGCCTGCCCGTCGATCGGCGAGCAGGAGACGAGATCGCCTTGCGAGGCATCGATTCCGAATTGCTTCAGGATCGCAGCGGCGTCCCCCGCCGGGCTCATGCCAGCATCCCCTTCGCTCTCGCCATCGCCGCGACTCCGGCGTCGATGGTCTCGTCCTTCTTGGCGAAGCACAGGCGCACGAGGTGGCGCGGCGGGTCCTGCTCGGCGAAGGCGGACAGCGGGACCACGGCGACACCCGCCCGCTCGACCGCGGCCGCGGCGAAGCGCTCATCGTCGAGACCGATGCCGGATTCGCGCAGGTCGACGCAGAGGAAATAGGTGGCGGCGGCCGGGAGCACGACGAAACCGGCATCGACGAGGCCCTGCGTCATCCGGTCGCGGCCGCGGGTGAAGCGTTCGCGCATCGGCGCAATCCACGCATCGCCCTCGTCGAGGCCGAAGGCGACCGCGGCCTGCAGGTTCGGCGCGGTCGAGAAGGTCAGGAACTGGTGCGCCCGGGCGACGAGGTTGGCGAGCTCTGGCGCGGCGATCATCCAGCCGACCTTCCAGCCGGTCAGGGAAAAGATCTTCCCCGCCGAGCCGATCTTGATGGTCCGTTGCGCCATGCCGGGAAGAGACGCGAGAGAGGTGAAGCCGCCTTCATGGACCAGCGCGTGCGTCGTGCCCGGGATCGGCTGCGGACCGAGCAGCAAATGCTCCCATACCTCGTCGCTGATGACGATGAGGTCGTGCGCATTGGCCACCGCCGCCACCGCCTCCAGCTCGTCGCGCTCGAACAGCCTTCCGGTGGGATTGTGCGGGTTGTTGAGCAGGATCGCGCGGGTGCGCGAGCTCATCGCCGCTTCGATCGCGCCGCGATCGATTCGCCAGCCGGGGGGCTGCAGCGCGATCTCGACCGGCGTCGCCCCCGCGCGCCGGATCATCGGTGCATAGCTGTCATAGGCCGGCGTGAACACGATCACCTCGTCGCCGGGGCTGACGCTGGCGAGGATTGCCGCGCCGAGTGCTTCGGTGGCGCCGCTGGTGACGCAGACATGGTCCGCGGAAAGCTCCAGGCCCTGGTGCCGGCGGTAGTGCGCCGCGACGGCCTCGCGCAGCGCGGGCAATCCGCGCGACGGCGGGTACTGGTTCGACCCGTCCTTCACCGCCCGCGCCGCCGCCTCGAGAATATCCTCGGGCCAGCCGAAATCGGGAAAGCCCTGGCCGAGGTTGACTGCGCCGTGCTTCGCCGCGAGCGCCGACATGCGCTCGAACACGCTGGTCTGCATCGCCATGTAGAGTGGGTTCATGCCCCCGCCATAGCGGCCTCGCGCCGCGAGAGAAGCGGCTTTCGCTAGCTGCCCAGAGCCGCCCGCACCTGCGCCAGCGGCCGCGCCAGCGCTTGGGCGACGAACGCCAGCGCCGCCGTCGAGGCGAGCAGCCCGATGAGGGCGAAGCAGGCGAACTCCATCGCGCGGCCGAGCTGACGGCTGCGCTCGTGGCTGCGCGGCCGCGAGCGGCGCTCGACCAGGCGCGCAGCATTTGCCGGAACCGGGTGCGCCGGCGCTGCGCCCAGCGTCACGATCTGCTCCACCGGCATCCGGTCCTGCGCCCGCAGCCCGGCCCGCCCGCCCTCGCCCCAAACGACGCGGGCGACGATCACGTACGGCCCACGGCGAAGCTCGACATAGGTGCCCCGCGCGAGCGGCTCGCGCGCGTGGATCAGCAGCCCGTGCGGGGAGATGTTGAGGATGCATGCATCGTCCCACCGGCAGCCGAGGCGCATGCGCGCCGGGACCATCACCCGGCGGCGGTCCTCACGCGTTTTCCAATGCCGGGGGCGAGCTCGATCGGGCATTGCCGCGACCCTTGCGAAACCACCCTGTTCAACCCTTTAAGCTTTGCTCCGAAGCGGAGGAGGTTGGCGCTGCGTCGGCCCCTGGACTTGCGCGCAGCAACATAGCTGCTTAGTCGGCCGGTTGGGGGTGGGCTGTCCGGAGGGGAGAGCCGCATGCAAGACAGGGATCTGGCCAAGCCGTCGATCGACCCGATCAGCGACATTCTGAAATGGGTGCTGCTGGTCACCGCAGTCCTGTGTTTCGCCCTGCTCGGCTGGGCGACCGTCCTCACCTACGAGCAGGCGCCTCCCCACCCGCAGGCATTCACCGATCGTTCCGGCAACGTCATCATGTCCGCCGACGACATCGTCGCGGGGAAAGGCGGCTTCCAGAAAGCCGACCTGATGGATTACGGCAGCATCTACGGCATGGGCTCCTATTTCGGGGAGGATTACACCGCCTCGACCCTCGCCCGTCTCGGCGTGCTGACCAAGCAGGGCCTCACCAATTCCGCCGGACTTCCGCCGGGCACCAAAGCGCCGGCGAACAAGTCATTGGCGACGACCGGACCCGCAGGCACGCCTCCACAGCCCACCACACCCGCGCCCGCGTCGGAGACGGAGGCGCTGAGCGACGCCGCCGCCACGGCGACGATGCAGAAGCAGCTTCAGGGCATCGACCTTACCCAGCCGACCGTGGTGCTGCCCGATTCCGTCGCGCAGGCCGTGCGCGTGCTGCAGGCGGAGCTCACGACCAAGCTCAACACCGTCAACCTGTCCGCGGGCTGGGTTCCGGCGAAGAGCCTCGACCCCGTGCTTCGCCAGCAGACGGCGGACTTCATCATCTATTCGGCGATCACCACCGTTGCCCGGCGCCCCAACCACCCGGAAACATCTTGGACCGAGAACTGGCCCTACGAGCCGTCGGTCGGCAATGTCCCCACGACCAACACCTTCCGTTGGACGTGGATCAGCTTCTGCTTCACCTTTTTCGCGATGGGGTTCGTGCTGTGGCTCTATCGCACCTACCTCGACGAAGTCGACGACGCGCCGCGTGAGCGCGGCCTCTCCGTCTACCGGACGCTCACGCCAAGCCAGGTCAAGACGGGCAAATACTTCCTCGTCGTCGCGCTTGTCTTTCTCGCCTCGCAGGGGGCGGGCGCGATCATGGCCCACTCCTACTACGAGCGAGAGACCTTCTATGGGGTCCAGCTCAATTACATCCTGCCGTTCAATTTCCTGCGCAGCTTCCACCTCCAGGCGCCGATCATCTGGATCGGCCTCGGCTGGATCGCGAGCGGGCTATTCCTCGCTCCGGCGATCGCCGGCGGGCGCGAAGCGAAGGGCCAGGGAACGCTCGTCGACATCCTCTTCTGGGTGGCGCTGTTCGTGGTCGCTGCCGCGCTGGTCGGCAACTATCTCGGCATCCAGGGCGTGATCGACAAAGGCTGGTTCTGGTTCGGCAACCAGGGCCTGTCCTACATCCAGCTCGGCCGCTTCTGGCAAATCCTGTTCTTCGTCGCGCTATTGAGCTGGAGCGGCCTCATGTTCCGGGCGCTGTGGCCGAGCCGCGACACGCTGGTCGAAGCGACGCGGCAGTTCTGGACCGGCAAGATCCGCCTCGAACATCTCATCTGGGCGGCGACGATCAACGTCGCCGTGCTCTACGTCTTCGGGATGATCCCGCTGACGGGGATCGAGAAGAGCTTCACCATCACCGACTTCTGGCGTTGGTGGGTCGTCCACCTGTGGGTCGAGCAATCGTTCGAGTTCTTCGCCGTCGCGATGAGCGCCTATCTGCTGATGTCGCTCGGGCTCGTCTCGCGCAAGCTCGCCGAGCGCTCGGTCTATCTGGAGCTCATCCTCATCTTCCTCGGCGGCGTGCTCGGCACCGGCCACCACCTTTATTGGGGCGGCGGACCGAGCATGTGGGTGCCGCTCGGCACCATGTTCTCGTTCATCGAGGTGCTGCCGCTGGTGCTCCTCATCCTCGAAGCCATCTCCCAGCACCGCGCGATCAAGCACGCCGAGGGCAGCGCCGGCTTCGATTACGGCCTCGCTTATCTCTACATTCTCGGCTCGGCCTTCTGGAATTTCGTCGGCGCCGGCGTGTTCGGCGGCGGGACTCTGAACGCGCCGCTCGTCAATTATTACGAGCATGGCACCTTCCTCACGCTCAACCACGCCCACACGTCCTTGTTCGGCGCGTTCGGCTTGCTTGCGCTCGGCCTGATCTACTTCTGCCTGCGCTACCGCGCCGGGCCGGGCGCCGAGTTCAACGAGAAGCCCGGGCGCATCGCCTTCTGGTGCTACAATGTGGGGCTGTTGATGTGGATCTTCCTCCACTTCTTCCCGATCGGCTGGCCGCAGCTCGACGCCGTGTTCGAGCACGGCCTCGCCTGGGCGCGGAGCCAGGCCTTCTACGACCAGTATCTCTTCTGGCAGTGGATGCGGCTTCCGGGCGACGTCGTCTTCTCGGCCGGCGCGATCATCATGGCCTGGGACTTCCTGGTGAAACTGCGCCGCCCCCGTGGCGAAGCAACCGACCGCTCAGGAGAGGCGCGGGCCGCAACAGCGCGGTAATGGCGCCAGCCGAAGCTTGCGAAGCAAGCGAAGGCTGGCTGGGGCGGCAGGATTCGAACCTGCGAATGCCGGTACCAAAAACCGGTGCCTTACCACTTGGCGACGCCCCAGCAGGCGGAGGAGCGGCGCTTATAGCCGCCACTCCCAGCGTTGGAAGGGGAGATGGGGTACGGCCGGCGAATGCGCTATGGGCGGCGCATGAGAGAGCCCGCGATCCGCGATTTCCACGCCCACGTCTATTACGACCCCGCCGAGGTCGACCTGGCCAAGTCGCTCGCGGCGGCGGCGCAGCAGCGGTTCGGCGTTGCCGTCGGCCATTTCCACCTGAAGCCCGTCGGTCCGCACCCGCGCGGCAGCGTCCAGCTCACCGTCCCCACCGACAAGTTCGGGGCCGTCGGCCAGTGGCTCGCGCTCAACCGCGGCGGCCTCACCATCTTCGCCCACGCCAACACCGGCGAGGACCTCGCCGACCACACCCGCCACGTGATCTGGTTCGGGCCCAGCGAGGCGCTGGACCTGTCGATCTTCGACTAGAGGGGATGACGGCCGGCGGAGGCGGGAGAGCGGCGCTTATGGCCGTCGGCGCTCCTTGGAAGGGGAGAAATCCAAGCGCAATCTCGTGCTGCCGCAGCCGACGGGCTGTGCCAAGATGGAGCGAGTCGCCAATAGCGGGAACACCGATGAGATCGCACTGGATAGCGCTGCTGCTCCTGGCTTCGGTCCCGGTTCATGCTGCCGAGCTGGACCTCGGCGGGTTCAACGGCGCCGTCTCGCCGGCCGACCCCCGGTTCGACTGCTCGCGAGGGCCCGTCCGCTGCAGGCTCGCCGTCCGTCAATTCGGGCCGTTCGACCTCAGGAGGGCGGAAGGTCAGTTCAGCTCCGGCCATCTGGACCGCCTGATGCTGGTGGTTCGCGCCAGTCATGGCGAGGTCGCGAAATGGCTCGCCGGCCGGATCGGGCCGCCCACCAAGGCCCTTCCCGGGCACGAGGGAACGCGCTGGGTCGTGAGCGAACGCTCGAGCGTCGACATTTTCGCGCTGCAGGACGCGACTGCGATCCATATCGATTTTCGCGGCGACGTTCCGCCTGTCCACGAAGCCTGCGCCGACGAGGACTGGTTCGAGATCCGGCCGGCCCTGCCGACCGCGGCCGCATATCAGGATGACGGAGACGAACGCTGCTGAAGAGCGCCGCTACGGAGTTTCTTCCCCGTGATCGTCCGGCCATCCCTCGGGCAGCACGTTGATCTCGAACTCGTTGAACAGGATGATCGGCGACATCCGGTCGTTCCAGAAATGCGTCTGGTCGTCGAGCAGCCCCTGGTCCAGCGTCCGCTCGATTTCGATCCGCAGCATCGCCCTGGACGCGCGCGCCAGCATCGGCAGCAGCAGGTCGTACTGCATCGCGGGGAGATAAAGGTGCACCGCAAATCTGTCGGGCGGGACGAGCGCCAGGACACCGCGCTGCGAGTAAAGCTCAAAGCTGTCGTAGCCGCGTCCGAACAGGTGGGTGAAGGCCCGCTCCGGCAGGTCGCTGTAAATCCGGATCAAGCCCTCCATCTCGGGCAGCGTGCGATCGATGCTCTCGACGCGGGTCGGCGTCTTCGTCGAGAGAAGCGCGAGCATGTTCCGCGACATTCCACCGGTCACGAAGAAATTCGCATTGAGATGGATCTGCGACAGCTCGAACAGCGGCTCGATGCCGATCCCTGGCCCCTCGGTCACCCGCCAGTCGTCGAGAACAGGCTCATCCATTCGATTGCCCGATCGTCGCGGCGGCCCGTTCAGCGGACCTGCTCGACCCAGCCGTAGGGATCGGGTGCGTCGCCGCGCTGGATGTCGACCAGTGCCGAGCGCAGCCGCTTGGTGAGCGGCCCCGGCGACTGCCCGCCGATGATGAACTCTCCGTCGACGCCCTTGACCCGCCCGATCGGGGTGACCACCGCCGCCGTCCCGCAGGCGAAGGCTTCGGTCAGCCGCCCGCTTGTCGCGTCCGCCTTCCATTGGTCGATCGAATAGCGCTCCTCGCGCACGGCGAGGCCCATGTCGCGCGCGAGGACCAGCAGCGAATCGCGGGTCACACCGTGAAGGATGGTGCCGTCGAGCGGCGGCGTCTGCACCGAGCCGTCGTCGAACAGGAAGAAGATGTTCATCCCGCCGAGCTCCTCGACCCAGCGGCGCTCGATCGCGTCGAGGAAGACGACCTGGTCGCAGCCCTGGCGGATCGCCTCGGCCTGGGCGACCAGGCTGCCGGCATAATTTCCGCCGCACTTGGCCTCGCCGGTGCCGCCGGGCGCGGCGCGGACATATTCGCGCGTGACCCACAGCGAAATGGTCGGCGAGCCGCCCTTGAAATAGGAGCCGACCGACGAGGCGATCGCGGCGTAGATGAACTCGGTCGAAGGCCGCATGCCGAGAAAGGAGCCGTTGGCGATCATGAACGGGCGCAGGTAAAGCGATCCGTCCTCGGTCTTGGGGATCCATTCGCGGTCGGCGCGGACCAGCGCTCGGATCGATTCGAGGAACATCTCCTCGGGCAGCGGTGGCATCGCCATGCGCACGGCTGACTTGGCGAAGCGGTGGGCGTTGGCATCGGGGCGGAACAGCGCCGCTCCGCCACCGGGGCGGCGATAGGCCTTCAGCCCCTCGAATATCTCCTGCGCATAATGGAGGACCGGCGAGGCGGGATCCATCATGAACGGGTTGCGCGCGGTCACCCGCGCCTCGTGCCAGCCGCGCCGCTCGTCATATTCGATGATCGCCATGTGGTCGGTGAAGACTCGCCCGAACCCCGGATCGGCGAGCAGCCGTGCACGCTCCTCCGCCGGAACCGGTTTTGCCGCGGGTTCGAACGCGACGCTCGTGTCTTCGGATTCCAATATGTCGCCGATCATCCTTGCCGCCCTGGTTGAGCGACCGGCCTAGGACAGGCGGGCAGGCTCGGCAAGCGAGGCGGCGCGGGCCGCTTCGGCGAGGTCGGTTCCGCGCTTGGCCGCGGCTTCGATGGTCACGGCGATCAGCTGGGCGAGCACGTCATCGCGGTCGAGTACCGCAAGGCCGGCCTCGGTCGTTCCGCCGGGGCTGGCGACGCGCCGCGCGAGGTCGCCCATCGACTCGCCACCGCTCGCTGCGAGCCAGGCGGTGCCGAGCACCGTCTCCAGCGCGACCGTCGAGGCGATCT
Organism: Sphingomicrobium sp.; assembly: GCA_036377835.1. GTDB lineage: Bacteria > Pseudomonadota > Alphaproteobacteria > Sphingomonadales > Sphingomonadaceae > Sphingomicrobium. The sequence goes on from DASUXP010000014.1 coordinate 16,979, forward strand.
CGGTGCTGAGTCCGCGCTTCTCGCCGGCCTTCCTCAGCGCATCGATGAACCGCGCGACATAGGCCGGCCCGGCGCCGGCTACCGATCCCACCGCCGCGAACTTCGCTTCGTCGGCCATCCACGGCGCGAACCCGAGCGGCGCGAACAGCTCGGCGAGCTGCTGGCGCTGCGCGTCGTCGGCATCGGCACTGTAGAGCGCGACCACGCCGCGGCGGATCGCGACCGGCAGGTTGGGCATGGCGCGGACGATTGATCCTGCCTTGGGAAAGCGCTCGCGCAGGCTCGCCGCTTCGACCCCGGCAAGGATCGAGACGATCGTCGCCTTGGATGTGAGCCACGGGCGCAGCTGCGGCGCCACCTCGTCGAGCTTCTGCGGCTTGACCGCCAAGACCACGAGCTTCGGGGGAGCGCCGGCGTCGGCGTATCCACTGACCGTGCGCACGCATTCGACCGGCGTGCCGCTGGGGCGGATGACCGTCAGCGGCGACAGGTCGAGCCCGGCCGACCGCCAGCCCTCGACGATCGCGCGGCCCATGTTGCCGCAGCCGACGAACCATGTGGGGGTGGGGAGTTGGGGCATGTCTTGTCCTTCGATACGCCGCTTCGACTTCGCTCAGCGGCTACTCAGGATGAGCGGTTGAATGGACCCAAACCCCGCTCATCCTGAGTAGGGGCTGAGTAAGCGGAGCGCATCGAAGACCCGTATCGAAGGACCGGGATCATGCTTCCCCGTGGGTGTCGATCAGGGCGGCGGCGATGGCTTCGCCGGGCGACTTTCCGCCCCACAGGACGAACTGGAAGACGGGGTAGAAGCGCTCGCACTCCTCGACCGCCGCCTCGGCGATGGCTTCGGCCTGCTCGAGCGTCAGCCCGTCGTCCTCGCGCGCGTCGAGGATGGTCGAGTGACGGAACACCACCAGGCCCGATCCGGACCACAATTCGAAATGGCCGAGCCACAGCTGCTCGTTGATCAGGCTCAGCGCCTCGAAGATCGCATTGCGTTTCTCCGGTGCGACCTTGATGTCCGGGAAGGCGAGGAACTGGAGGACCTGGTCCTCGGGCCGCCACACGCCGCGCAGCTCGTACTGCGCCCAGCTGCCTGTTGCCGACGCGACGATTTCGCCCTCCGCGGTGCGGTCGCAGGCCCAGCCCCGCGCCTCGAAATAGGCTTCGAGGACCTCGATCGGAGCGCCGTCGTCGCGCTCCTCTGCCACGTCTTCCTCGCTCAGGTTCACGCCCCCGGGTTCGCTTTCTTGCCGCCGCGCTTGGCCGTTCCGGTCGCGGGACCGGCGACCTTCGCCTCGAGTGCCGCAATCCGGCTTTTAAGGATCTCGTTCTCGTCGCGCGCCGCTGCGGCCATCGCCTTCACCGCCTCGAACTCGTCGCGGCCGACGAAATCGGCGCCGCCCATCCATTCCTTGAACTTCTCGCGAGCGCTGGATTCGGCCTCGCGGCCCATTCCCGCCATGGTCCCGGCGAAGCCGTTCACCATTTTCACGAAGTCGTCGAACATCTTGTTCTCGGACTGCATCGGACTGTCTCCCTTTCGGCGCGGATTTAGGGCGTTCCGTTTCGTTCCGCCACCCTGGCCTTCGAAACCTATCCCCAACTCGCTGAACTATCCCCAGTTTTGTGGCTTCAAATCCTTTTGGGCGCCGAGCAGGAATTCGACATTGCCTTCGGGTCCAGTGATCGGGCTCTCCGTGATGCCGAGAACGGTCCAGCCCTGTGATCTAGCCCACTCGGTCGCGGCAGCGCAGACGCGCTCGTGCACCGCCTGGTCGCGCACCACGCCGCCCTTGCCGACCTCCGCCCGCCCCGCCTCGAACTGCGGCTTCACCAGGGCGACGAGCCTCGCGCCGGGCTTGGCGAGCTTGAGCGGGGCTTCCAGCACCTTGGCGAGGCCGATGAAGCTTGCATCGCACACGATGACGTCCACCGGCTCCGGCACCTGCCCGGCCGTCAGGTGGCGGGCGTTGGTTTGCTCAAGAACCACTACCCGCGGATCCTGCCGCAGCTTCCACGCCAGCTGGTTGGTGCCGACGTCCACCGCATAGACCTTCGCGGCGCCGCGGCTCAGCAGAACGTCGGTGAACCCGCCAGTCGAGCTCCCCACGTCGAGAGCCACCGCGCCCGTCACGTCGAACCCGAAATGCCTGAGGCCGTGGTCAAGCTTGATCCCCCCGCGCGACACCCACGGATGGTCCTTTCCCCGCACCTCCAGCGGCGCATCGCCGGCGAGCAAGTCCCCCGCCTTCGCCACCTTCCGCTCCCCCGAGAACACCACCCCCGCCATGACCAGCGCCTGAGCCCGGCTCCGGCTCTCCGCCAGCCCCCGGCTCACCAGCAATTGATCAACCCTCAGCTTTTTCAC
>DASUXP010000015.1:0-2980 GCA_036377835.1 Sphingomicrobium sp.
TATGCAGTTCGGATAGTGACCTTTTGCCCCCCCGCTCTCGCTATCCGCTTAAATGGGCCCGGAACCGCCAACCCTCCCCCCCCCCGGTGGCGCTTCCGGGCCCTCTTCTTTCGGGGCCTCCTCATTCGAAGACGCTGACCGAGCCGCGCGACGTGCTGCGCGCCAGTGGGTTAGGCGGATGGCGAGAATGGCGAACTCGTAGAGACCGTAGAGCGGCACCAGCAACAGCAGCATCGAAACCACGTCGGGCGGAGTCAGCACCGCCGCGACCGCTGCCGCCGCGACCACCGCGTAGCGACGCGACTTCGCCAGCTGCTCGCGAGTGACGATTCCCGCGCGCTCGAGGATCATCAGCAGGATAGGCAGGAGGAAAGCGGCGCCGAATCCGAACAGGAAGCGGGTGACGAAGGTCAAATAATTGCCGACGCCGGGAAGCGCCTCCTGGCTGACGCCGCCGACATTGCCCTGGTAGCTCAGCAGGAACTTGAGCGCCCAGGGCATGGCGACGAAATAAGCGAAGCAGGCTCCCGCGGCGAAGAAGAGCGGGGTCGCCAGGAGGAACGGCAGGAACGCCTTTTTTTCCTTGGCGTAGAGGCCCGGCGCGACGAACCGCCACAGTTGCGTCGCCAGCATCGGGAAGCTCAGCATCAAAGCCGCGAACAGCGCGACCTTCACCTGGACGAAGAAGGCTTCGAAAATGTCGGTGTAGATGAGCTTGCCCTGCCCTGCCCGCAGCAGCGGCTGGACGAGGATGGCGAAAATGTCGGTCGCGAAATGGAAGCAGATGAAAAAGAAAAGGACGATCGTCGCGAGCGACCACAGCAGGCGTCGCCTCAGCTCAATCAGATGCGCGAGCAGGGGCTGCTTGGTATCGTCGATGTCCTTCACGGCAGCGGCCGCTTCTCGGGCGGAAGCTCCTCGTCCGGCTGCGTCTCGTCGAGCGGCAGGCCTGGCTCGGCCACCTCTGCGACCGGCGGCATCGCGTCGGGCTGACCCGGCTCCGGATATTCGGCGTTGGCGGGATGAAGGCGCATGATCCGCTCATTCTCCTCGCGCCACTTCTTCTCCATTTCCTCGAGCTCGGCTTCGCGCATCATATTTTCGATGCCCGAGGTGAAGTGTCGCGCCATGCCGCGCACCCGGCCGAGCCAATAACCGACCGTGCGCATCACCTTGGGCAGGTCCTTGGGGCCGATGAAGATCAGCGCGAGGATCGCGACGACGGCAAATTCGGTGGAATCGACGCCGAACATAACGGCGTTCTAACGCTTAGCGCGCTTCGTCGTCCCGGGGCGGCGGAGCAACCGGCTCGTCGCGGCGGGGAGTCACGTCGATCGGGTCCTGGTCGCGCGGCAGCCGCGGCGGCTCCGAGCGGCGCTGCTCCTCATAGCGCTTGCGCTTCTCGTCCTCGTCGTCGGCCATGCCCTGCTTGAAGCTTTTGAGGCCCTTGGCGACGTCGCCCATCATCGAGGAGAAGCGGTTGCCGCCGAACAGGAGCAGCAGGATGATCGCGAAGATGAGGATATGCCAAATGCTGAAACCGCCCATCGTGAAGCTCCTTTGAGACGGCTATCTAGTCCGCCTCTTCCTCGCTTTCCAGTTGAAGCTGTCCAAGCGACTCCATCACGCTCTCGTCGAGCGGGTCGAGGAGGCCCGCGGCCTTGAGGTCGTCGATGCCCGGAAGGTCGCGGCGCGAGCCGAGCCCGAAATGGGTGAGGAACTCCTGCGTCGTCGCGTAGAGCAGGGGACGGCCGGGCCCTTCCCGGCGCCCTGCCGGGCGCACCCAACCCGCGTCCATCAACACGTCGAGCGTGCCCTTCGAAATCTGCACCCCGCGGATCGCTTCGATCTCGGCCCGGCTGACCGGCTCGTGATAGGCGATGATCGCCAGCGTCTCGGTCGCCGCGCGCGACAGCCGCCGCGGTTCCTCGCGCGTGCGGCGGAGCAGGTGGGCAAGATCGGGCGCGGTCTGGAAATGCCAGCGCCCGCCCCGCTCGACCAGCTGGATCCCGCGCGCCTCGTAATGCGCCGCCAGCTCGCCGAGCGCGAGCTCGACCGGCCCTTCGCCGGCATGCTCGGCGATCTCCTCGGTCGTCAGTGGGCTAGCCGAGGCGAAGATGGTCGCTTCGACCGAGCGGGTGAAATCGTCCATCAGGCGGCCTTGAGCTTGATCGGCATGAACGCCTCGTCCTGCTCGAACTCGAGGCGCCCGCGGCGGGCGAGCTCGAGCATGGCGAGGAAGCTCGAGGCCAGCGCCGAGCGGCGGAACTGCGGATCCTGGCTCTGCGGCAGGAAAGCCTCGAGGAAGGTCCATTCGAGCGCGGTGCCGATCATCCGGTTCAGGCGGTCGAGCGCTTCGTCGAGCGTCAGCACCGCCCGGGCGTGGACCACGTGCATCGCCGGCTGGGTGCGCGCGCGGACGACTCCGTAGGCGGCGAACAGGTCGAAATCGCGCACCTCCCACATCGCCTTGCGCACCAGCCGCAGCCCTTCGGGGGCGCCGCGGACGAACACGTCGCGTCCGACGCGGTCGCGGCCGAGCAGCCGCGCCCCCGCCTCGCGCATCGCGTCGAGCCGCTGCAGTCGCATTTGCAGGCGAAGCGCGATTTCCTCGGGACTCGGGTCGGCTTCCGGGTCCTTGGGCAAAAGGAGGCAGGATTTGAGGTAGGCGAGCCAGGCCGCCATCACGAGATAATCGGCGGCGAGCTCAAGCTTCAGCGCCCGAGCCTCGGCGACGAAGGCGAGATATTGCTCGACCAACTGGAGGATCGAGATTTGCGCGAGGTCGACCTTCTGCGCTCGGGCGAGGCTGAGCAGCAGGTCGAGCGGGCCTTCCCAGCCGTCGAGGCTGAGTGTCAGCTCGTCCGGCTGGCGGATCGGGCGCTCCTCGAACTCGGCATCGGTGTCCACGTTGCTGCAGCCTACACCAGCGCCAGCAGCTCGTCGCGCTTGGCAATGGCATCGGCGAAATCGGGCCCGT
>DASUXP010000016.1:0-12724 GCA_036377835.1 Sphingomicrobium sp.
ACCATCGCCAGCCTGTCCGGCCTTTCGCAGCGGCAGCCGGGGTTTGCCGCCGCGCTCGCCATCTTCATGTTCAGCCTTGCCGGAGTCCCGCCCTTGTTCGGCTTCTGGCCCAAGCTGCTGGTGTTCAACGCGGCGGTCGGCGCCGGCTATGTCGCGCTTGCGGTCGCCGCCATCCTCGGCGCCGTGATCGGAGCCTATTATTATCTGAAGATCGTGAAGGTCATGTACATGGACGAGCCGGCGGAGCCCTATGCGCCGGTCCGCGAACCGGTCCAGGGCGGGCTGGTTTTCCTCTCAGCGCTCGCGGTTTCACCCCTCGGCTATCTGCTCATCGGCCCGCTCGGCGCGCTGACCGACAAGGCCGCCGCCTCTCTCTTCTAGCGCGATGCGCATCCGCGTCGTCGAGCGCACCGGCTCAACCAACGCCGACATCGCCGCCGACACGGCCGCGGTCGAAGGCGATTGGCTGGTCGCGCTCGAGCAGCAATCGGGCAAGGGCCGCCAGGGCCGCGAATGGCGCTCGGTCCGCGGCAATTTCTTCGGGAGCACGGTCGTCCGGCTGCGGCGCAACGATCCGCCGGCGCATACGCTGTCCCTGGCAGCCGGGCTGGCCCTGGTCGAAGCAATTGACGTCGCGGTGTCCGGCCAGGCGCTGATGCTGAAATGGCCGAATGACGTCCTGCTCCACGGCCGCAAGCTCGCCGGAATCCTGCTCGAGCGGAGCGCCGATCGGGTCGCCGTCGGCTTCGGAGTCAATCTCACGAGCGCGCCCGAGCTCGACAATCGGCAGGCGGCGAGCCTTGGCGGCGGAATCGCGCCCGAAGCCTTCGCGCCGCTTCTCGCCGCAAGCTTCGCCCGCCTCCTGGAGCTGTGGCGGAGCACCGAGAGCTCGGCACTGGTCCGGGCCTGGCAGGAGCGGGCGCACCTTCCCGGAACGCGGCTGACGGTCCATACCGGCAAGGACGAAACGGCGAGCGGCCGCTTCGCGGGGCTCGAGCCCGATGGTGCCCTCCGGCTGATGCTCGATTCGGGCGAGATCGAGGTCGTTCGCGCAGGTGACGTCGCGCTCGACTGATCCCGCCCCGGCTTTGCGAACCGTCGCTCTTCCCCTAAGGCGCGGCGCATGCTGCTCGCCATCGACGCCGGCAATACCAACCTCGTTTTCGCGCTGGTCGATGGCGGCGAAATCAAGGCGCGCTGGCGCATCGCAACCGATCCCCGGCGGACGGCCGATGAATATGCCGTCTGGCTGCACCAGCTGCTCGAGCTCGAGGGCCTGTCGAAGAGCGACGTCGAGGCGGTGATCGTCGCCACCGTGGTCCCGCGCGCGCTGCACAACCTGGAGGTGCTGTCGGAGAAATATTTCCACGTGACGCCGCTGGTCGCCGGGCAGGGCGCGGCCGCCTGGCCGCTCGAGCTCGACGTGGACGAGCCGCAGAACGTCGGCGCCGACCGGGCGCTGAACGCGATCGCCGCTCACGCAAAATATCCCGGCAACCTGATCGTCATCGATTTCGGAACGGCGACCACCTTCGACCTGGTCGGCCCGTCGGGCGCCTACAGGGGCGGGATCATCGCTCCCGGGATCAACCTGTCGCTCGACGCGCTCGTCAATGCCGCGGCGAAGCTGCCGCGGATCGCGATCGAGGCGCCTGAGGACATGAGCGTCGTCGGCCGCACCACCCAGAGCCAGATGCTGATCGGCATCTACTGGGGCTATGTGGCAATGATCGAGGGGCTGACCGAGCGCATGCGGCGCGAGATCGACGGGCCCGAAACCGTGATCGCGACCGGCGGGCTCGCGGCCCTGTTCGACAAGCACGCGCAAGTGTTCGACGCGATTGAGCCCGACCTCACCATCCAGGGGTTGAGCCTGTTGCACGAGATGGCGACGCGGTCCTGATGATTCCGGGTGAAGAGCTCCTGTTCTGCGCGCTTGGCGGCTCCGGCGAGATCGGCATGAACGTCAATCTCTACGGCTGCCGCGGCCAGTGGATCATGGTCGATCTCGGCCTCACCTTCGCCAATCCGGAATATCCGGGGATCGAGCTGATCCTTCCCGACCTCGAGTTCATCGAAAACCAGCAGGAGCGGCTCGCCGGCGTCGTCCTCACTCACGGGCACGAGGACCATATCGGTGCGCTGCCCTATCTTGCCGACGAGCTTAAGGCCCCGCTCTACGCGACCCCGTTCACCGCGGGGCTCATCGCCGGCAAGCTCGAAGAGGAGGGGCTGACCGGGCGGGTGAAGCTCAACGTCGTCGAGCGAGGCGGAAGCATCGAGCTGGGTCCGTTCCGGGTCAGCTTCGTCGCGCTGTCTCATTCGATTCCCGAGGGGAACGGGCTATTGATCGAGACCCCCTTCGGCAACGTCTTCCACACCGGCGACTGGAAGATCGACGAGACTCCGGTGATCGGCGAGCCGCCCAGCACCGAAGTCCTGAAGCGCATCGGCGACGAGGGGGTCCTCGCTTTGGTGTGCGATTCGACCAACGTCTTCCAGGACCAGCCCTCGGGATCGGAGGAAGGCGTCCACGCGGGTCTGCTCGCGCAGGTGCAGAAGGCTGCGGGCCGAGTGCTGGTGACCACCTTCGCCTCCAATGCCGCGCGGTTGCAGACCATCGGCCGAGTTGCGCGGGAGACGCAGCGCCGCGTGTGCATCGCCGGCCGCTCGCTGGAGCGCATCCTCCGCGTCGCGCAGGCCACCGGCTATCTGAAGGACTTCCCGCCGCCGGTTTCCTTCGACGAAGCGATGCGCCTGCCGAAAAGCGAAGTGCTGATCATCGCCACCGGCGGGCAGGGGGAGCCTCGCGCCGCATTGGGCCGGATCGCCTTCGGCAACCACGAGCTGAAGCTGGCGCAAGGGGATACGGTGATCTTCTCGTCGCGGATCATTCCCGGCAACGAGGTGGCGATCGGCCGAATCATGAACCAGCTGTCGGACCTCGGCGTGCAGATCGTCACCGAACGCCAGGCGCACGTCCACGTCTCCGGCCATCCGGGGCGGCCCGAGCTGATCCAGATGTACGACTGGGTCCGCCCGCAGATCGTCGTCCCGGTGCACGGCGAGGCCCGCCACCTCGCCGAGCACGCGCGGCTCGCGCTGTCGCATGGCATCGCCCACGCGGTTGTGCAGAAGAACGGCGACGTGATCCGGCTTGCTCCGGGCGAGCCCAGGAAGATCGACGAGGCCCGCGTCGGGCAGCTGATCCTCGACGGCGACGTGATCCTTCCCGCCGGCGGCGCGACCATCAACGAGCGGCGGCGGATCGGCTATGGCGGGCTGATCACCGTCGCGCTGCCTATCGGCGCGGACGGCCACCTCGCGGGCAAGCCGCTGGTGCGGCCGTTCGGAGTGCCGGTCGAGGAGGACCGGGACGACTTCATCGCCGACGCGACTGACGCGGCCGAGCACGCCTTCAGCCCGGATGTCGACGAGGAGCGGCTGCGCGAGGCGGTGCGGCTGGCGGTCCGGCGCTGCGCGACCGTGTGGACGGGCAAGAAGCCGCTCGTCGAGGTGATGATGCTCCAGGTCGCGCTTTAGTCCGACGATGCAACTCTCTTCGATCGTCGCAATCTATTTCCTGTTCTTTGCCGCCAGCGCCTTCGTGCTGCTGCCGTTCGGGGTGAAGACCGACGAAGAGCTGGGAACTCCGAAGATCCCCGGGCAGGCCGACAGCGCGCCGCACCGTTTCGACGTCAAGCGGCACTTTCTCAAGGCCGCAGTCCTCGCCGCCCTCCTGTTCGCGATCTTCTATGCCAACTGGACGTTCGGCTGGATCACGCCCGACGACCTAGATTTTTATCACTGAGTGCTTCGAGACGGCACTTCGGCTTCGCTCAGTGCCTCCTCAGCACGAACGGATGGACCTGCCGTTCGTCCTGAGGAGCCGGTGAGCCTGGCGAACCGGCGTCTCGAAGGACCTACCGCCGCCGCTCGATCGCCTGCGCCAGCGCCGCGTAGAGCTTGCCCATGTCGGAGGACATCAGAGTCACCGCGATCATCCCGCCGTCGCGCTCGGCAAGGACCCGGCGGAGCATCGCCTCGAAGTCGTGGACGTAGCGGTTGACCGAGTGCTGGAACTCGGGCTCGGCCTCGTAGTGGGCGCGAATGGCGCGGGTCTCGCCGCCGTCGAGCAGCTTGACCGCGCGGCGGGTGAACACGCCGCGGTTGCCCTTCAAATAGGATTCCCACGCCTTGTCGTCGATCTCGTCGGAGAGGATCTTGCCGACGTCGATCGCCGCGGAGTGCATTGAATCGATCAATAGCGAGACTCGGCGGGCGAACGCCTCGCTGTCCTTCTCCCGCTGCTCCTTGCCGGTCTGCTCGATATGCGCTTCGAGCGCCGCCGCGCTCTGGCCGAGGGTCAGCATCTGCTGCGTGAGCCGGTCCGACGCGGCGCGCGCCGATTCGACCGCCCGTGCGGCGACCGTCTCGACTTCGCGCAGGCGGTTCTCGACGCTCTCGCGGATCACCTGCTCCAGGGCGTCGCGGGTCTCGCTCGACAGCTTGCCGGCGCTCTCGGGGATCACTGCCTGGATCGTCTCGCGGGCGCGCTCGGCAGCATGCGCGGCGGCTTCCTTCACCTGGACCAGCGAGGCGACCAGCGCCGGGCCGGTCTCCGCGCTGAGGTTCGCCGCCTCGCGCTCGGCCTGGGCAAGGACCGAGGCCAGCTCGGCCAGCTTGGACTGCGCCTCGCCGACGCCGTCGTCGACCGTCGCAAGCAGCGCCGCAAAGCGGTCCTGCTGCTCGGCGATCTGGGCAGCCGTGGCCGAAACGCGCTCGCTTGCCTCGACCGCGGCGTCGCGCATCCAGCCGATCTCCGGCTTCATCGCGGCTGTCCGCTCGGCGAGGCTCTCCGCGCCGCCCTGCGCCTCGCCGATCGCCGTGCCGATATCCTCGCGGATGCCGGCGGAGAGCCGCTCGATGCTCTCCCGCAGTGCGGCGGTGCGTTCGGCAATGGTGCCGATGGCATCGTCCTGGTTGCTCGCGAGAGCCGCCAAAGCATCGAGCTCGGTGCGCGCGCGGGTCAGCGAATCGAGGAAATGATTAGCGCGCTGGTCGCCGTTGGCGGCCAGCTCGGCGAAGCGCTGGTCGATGAGGGCAAGCCCGCGCTCGACCTCGGCGATCATGCGTTGCGACGCGCGCTCCTGATCGGCGACGCGGCTCGACAAGTCGGCGAGCGAGGCGTTCGCATGGTCGATGTTCGATCCGAGTGCTGCGGCGGCATCCGTTCCGGTCTGGCCGATTCCGGCCGAAGCCTGGTCGACCAACGCGGCGACGGCTGCGGCCTGGGCGTCGATCCCGGAGCGGATTTCGTCGAGGGTCGCCGAGGTCCTTTCGAGCAGCGCGTCGAGCGCGCCGGAGAAGCTCGTCTCGGCGTCGCTCACCCGCGAGGCGGCGGCGCTCCCCGCTTGCTCGATCTCGCCGAGGCGAGCGGAGATCCGCGTCATTGCCGAGGCCAGCGCCTCGTCGGCCTGGCGCGTGCGCTCCACCAGATTGCCGACCTGCTCGCTGAACTGGCCGGCCTTGGCCGAGGATTCGCTGCCGACGGTGCGGATCTGCTCGGCGAGCGAGCGCGCGGTGGCCTCCGCGCGTGGCAGATCGTCGAGCAGCACGGCGATGTCGTTGCGGGCCGATTCGGCGGCTCGGTCGAGCGCCTCGCCATGCCGCACCAGCCGCTCGCTGCTCGAATCGAGCTCACGCGCAATCCCGCCGAACTTCCCGGTGGCGTCGTCGCCGAGCTGCATCAGGTGCTGGGAGATCATCACCAGCTCGGCGCGGCTGTCGGTAATGCGCTGCGACAGCACCTCGAGCAACGCCTCCAGCGATTGCGTCTCCGAGCGCATCGCCACGACCGAGCGGGTGAACCGCTCCGCTTCCTTGCGACGGGTGCGTCCGAACATCAGCCAGACGAGCCCGAGCAGCGCCAGCGGTCCCGCGGCGATCGCCACCCACTGGGCGACAGCCGGCGAGGAGAGCGGCTGGCCGACGAGTGCGCGTCCTGCCGACCAGGCGGTGAAGGCGAGCCACAGCGCGGCGAGGATTGCCAGCGCGGTGCCGAGCACCTGGCGCCCGCCGGCGCCGCGTTCCTCGGCCTGGCTTTCGGCCCATTGATCGCGGTCGAAGGACGGCTGGATGGCGACGTCGGCCGCGGTGAGCTCGAGAGGCTCGATCTCTTCGATGGCCGGTGGCGGAGCGTCGGCGCGCTTGGCGAAGGGGTTCATGGCAATCGGCAGTTTACCATCTTTGCTGACTCAAGAAAGCGATTAGAGAGGGTCTCTCGTGGCTTTGCAGACGGGGAGGGCGGATGGCGCTCGGAGCGTTGCTCGGTGCCTATCAGGAGGACGATTCCGGCGGGCTTCGCGCGCTGCTTCCGCTCGCCGGGCGGACCCTGGTCGAATATCAGGCGCGCTGTGCCGCCTCGGTGGGCGCGGCCCCGATCGTCATCGTGGTCGAGCGCGTTCCCCAGGCGCTCCAGGACGCCTTCGAGCGGCTTCGGCTCGACGGCATCGGGGTCTTCCCGGTCAGCGATGTGCACGAGGCGGTGAGCCGCTTCGAGGCCGGCTCGACGGTGCTCCTCATCGGAGATGGAGTCGCGCCCCCGGCGGAGCTGGTCGCCGCGCTCGCCGAAGAGCTGGAGGCGGCGGTCGCCACCGTGCCGGACGACGAGGCGCACCAGGAGTTCGAGCGGATCGACGCGCATGCCCGCTGGGCCGGGGTCGCCGTCGCCGACGGGAGAATGCTGGCCTCGACCGCGGCCATGCTCGGCGACTGGGACCTGCAGTCGACCCTGCTCAGGCGGACGCTGCAGGACGGCGCCCTGCGCGTGCCGGTGGCTCCGGGCGGGCCGGAGCCGATCCTTGCCCAGGATGCCAAGCAACTGGAGGATTTCCAGCGCGGGCTCGTCGCCGGGTCGCGCCAGGCCCGCAGCGACTGGGCGAGCCGCTATGCGCTCCCGTGGGTCGAGGAGTTCGCCACCGAGCAGTTGATGGAGACGCCCGTCCGCCCCGGCTGGCTAATTTGGCTGGCGCTCGGGCTCATGCTGCTCGCGACCGCTTTCTTCAGCCAGGGCTGGCTCGGCACCGGGCTCGCGCTGCTCGTCGCCTCGACCCCGCTGGACATCGTCGCGAGTCGCATCGCCAGTCTGCGGCTGCGACCGCTGCCGTCGAGGATGGTCAGCCGCGCCCTGCTGTGGCCCGCCGCCGGTATCGCCCTGCTTACCCTGGCCTGGTGGGAAACGGGTGGCGGCGGCAATTGGGGGGCATTGATGGCGGCGGTTTCCGCGGCGGCATTTGCCCAGGCCGCGCGCAGCGAATTGCCGCTGGACCAGGTGCCCGGCGGCGAATGGCTGTTCTCGCGCCGCAACGCGATCCTCGGCGCCATTCCATTCGCCATTTTCGGCGCGTGGACGGCGTTTCTCGTGGCGTTGTTCGTCTACGCCGCGGCGAGCTTTTTCTTCGTCCAGCATTTTCGGCGGTTCGGGCCGGAGTTGACCCGAAGTTAACTCAAATCGGATAACGCGGGCGGATGATGGCGGAGGAATGGCCCATCGCACCCGCTCCGGGGGACGAGGTGCGCGCGCCAGCGCGTGGCGCGCGCCGGGACCGGCTGTCCACCGTCAGGGCGGATTTCTTCCTCGCTCCCGCCGAGAGGCTGACCGAGCAGGAGCGGGCGCTGATGACTGCCATGCTCCACTGCCTGGTCGGCGACGTCGCGGACGAGCTTCGCGCGGCTTTGCCGGGAGCCGCTTCCGCTGCGAATGACGGCGCCAATCTGCCGCTGATCGAGGGCCTGCTCGGCGCTCGGCTGCTCGACCGGCCGGTGCTGGTCCGGCTGCTGCTGCGCCGCGCCGACGAGGAGCGGATCGGGTCGGCTGCGCGGGCACGGAGCGGCCGCCGCGAGGCGCGCGTGCTCCAGGGCCTGGTCAGCCACCAGGACGGCGCGGTGGCTGCCGCGGCGATGTCGCTGATCCTCGCCCGCGGGCGGCGCCGGGACCGCTTCGGCCAGTGCCTGCTTCATTTCGACGACCTTCCGCCCGGCGAAGCGCTGGCGCTGGTGCAAATCGTCGCCGCGGCGCTGCGGCGCGAACTGGTCGCCGGCCTCGGCCCGGCCCAGGCCGATTCGCTCCTCACCGAAGCCGGGCGCCAGCTCGCCGGCCGCCACGACCCGGAAAGCGGGCTCGAGGCGCTGAACGCGCGCCTCGTCCAGCTGCTCGACGAGGAAGGCGGGCTGTCCGGCGAGCTCATGTCCGCCGCGGCGCTCGAGGGCGAGATGATCTTCCTCGCCCAGGCTCTGTCCAGCCGGTCCGGCGTCAGCGGCGAGGTCGTTCTCGACGAGCTCCTGTCGGGAGACGAGCGCCGGCTGATGGCGCTGCTGCGGATCGCGGGCGTGGACCGCCAGACCGCCGCGAGCCTGCTCGCCGGAATCGGCGACCTCATCGGGATCGGCGATGCCGGACGCGCCATCGGCCTGTTCGACCGGATGACGGACGCGGAGACGAGCGACGCGCGAAGCTGGCTCGGCACCGATCTCGCCTATCGCTCCGCGGTCAACGCGCTCGAGGGCCGCTGATGGCCAGCGTTCCTTCCGAGCCGCGGCCGGTGCTGGGCCGGGTCGACCGGCAGGGCCGCCTGGTCAGCGCGGATCCGGAGCTGGAGGCGCTTCAGCGCGAGGCCGGCTCCGGCCTCGGCAAGACGCTTGCGTTGCCGCAGATCGCCGCCGTCGCCCAGCTTGCGCGCAAGCTCGGCACGCCTGTCGCCCGTCCGGCGGTCGCGGCCTCGGCAAGCCACGACATCGAGCTGTGGGTCCGGGCCACTCCCGACGGCGAGGAGATTGCGCTCTCGCTCGAAGGCTGGACCGAGCGCGTTCCGGCGCCGCCGCGTCTCGGCACCTTGCTCGGTGGAACCGGCGAAGCCGAGCCCGCCGAGGCCCGGCACGAATGGTCGGCGGACGAGGAGCTTCGGCTGATCTCCCTCTCCACGGAGCTTGCGGACCAGCTTGGCGCCAATCCCGACGAGGCCGCGGGGCAGCCGCTCACCCGTCTGTTTCGGCTCGAAGAGGATGAAGCGGGCGAGATGCCGCTGATCACCGCGCTCGCCGCTCGCCGCGGTTTTTCCGGCCAGAAGGCGCGGGGCCGCGACGACGACGGACGCCTGTTCACGCTCAGCGGAGAGGTGGTCACCGCCGCCGATGGCGGATTCGCAGGCTTCCGCGGCACGGCGGAGACTCAGGGCGCCGAGGTGGCATCGGCCAGTGCAGCCCGCAGCGCGGCGTTCGACCGTGCGCTCGACGAGGCGCTTCGCTCCCCGCTCGACCGGATCATCGAAAGCGCCGAGCGGATCGTCGAACGCGCCGACGGCCCGCTGCGCAGCGATTATGCCAGCTACGGCAACGACATCGCGGCTGCGGCGAAGCACCTCTTGTCGGTGATCCGCTCGATGAGCGAGGATCCGACCCACGGTCAGCGCACCGTCGACCTCGGCGCGCTCGCCGCCGAGGCCGTGATGATGATCGAATCGTCGGCCGAGGAGCGCGGCATTGCCGTTGCCCTCGAGGAGACGGAGACGCTCCGCGCGAGCGGGGAGGAGCGGGCGGTCATCCAGATCCTCGTCAACCTCATCGCCAATGCCGTGCGCCATTCACCGCAAGACGCCAGCGTCACCTTGTCGTTCGCGCGGACGGCGGGGACGGCGTCGGTGACGGTCAACGACCAAGGCCCGGGGATCGACGCCGCGGATCACCAGCGCATCTTCGAGCGCTTCCAGCGCGCGGACCAGAAGCAGGGCGGCACCGGACTCGGCCTCGCCATCGCGCGCCGCCTGGCGCGCTCGATGGGCGGCGATGTCACGGTCGACAGCGCTCCCGGCGAGGGCGCGCGCTTCACCCTGACCCTGCCCAGCCCCTAGGCGGCGGCTATCTCTTGTCGACCGGCACGTACTCGCGCTGGTCGTGGCCCACGTAGAGCTGGCGCGGGCGGCCGATCTTCTGGTCGGGGTCTGCGATCATCTCGTTCCATTGCGCCACCCAGCCCACGGTGCGCGCGAGCGCGAACAAGGCGGTGAACATCTCGGTCGGGAAGCCGATCGCGTTGAGGATCACGCCCGAATAGAAATCGACGTTGGGATAGAGCTTTTTCTCGATGAAATAATCGTCGTGGATGGCGATCCGCTCGAGTTCCTTGGCGACGTCGAGGACCGGGTCGGAGATGTTGAGCTCCTTCAGTACCTCGTCGGCGGTCGCCTTCATCACCTTCGCCCGAGGGTCGAAGTTCTTGTACACGCGGTGGCCGAAGCCCATCAGCCGGAACGGGTCGTTCTTGTCCTTGGCGCGGTCGATGTAATGGGGGATGTTCTCCGGCTTGCCGATCTCGCGGAGCATGTTGAGGGCCGCCTCGTTGGCGCCGCCGTGCGCGGGTCCCCACAGGCAGGCGATCCCGGCGGCGATGCAGGCGAAGGGGTTCGCTCCCGACGAACCGGCGAGGCGCACGGTGGAGGTCGAGGCATTCTGCTCATGGTCGGCATGGAGGATGAAGATGCGTCGCATCGCATTCTCGACCACCGGGTTCACCACATAGGGCTCCGCCGGAACGCCGAACGTCATGCGCAGGAAATTGCCGGTGTAGGTCAGGCTGTTGTCGGGATAGAGGAACGGCTGCCCCATCGAATATTTGAAGGCCATCGCGGCGATCGTCGGCATCTTCGCGATCAGCCGGTGCGAGGCGATCATCCGTTGCTCGGGATCGGTGATGTCGGTGCTGTCGTGATAGAAAGCCGACAGCGCGCCGACGACTCCGCACATGATCGCCATCGGGTGTGCGTCGCGACGGAAGCCCCGATAGAAGGTCATCAGCTGCTCGTGCAGCATGGTGTGGCGGCTGATGGTGTAGGTGAAGCTGTCGAGCTCCCGCTTTTTCGGCAGCTCGCCGTGGAGCAGCAGGTAAGCGACCTCCATGAAGGTGGACTGCTCGGCCAACTGGTCGATCGGATAGCCGCGGTGGAGGAGGACGCCCTGCTCGCCGTCGATGTACGTAATCGCACTCTGGCAGCTCGCCGTCGACGTATAGCCTGGATCGTAGGTGAACATGCCCGTTTCGGCGTAGAGCTTGCGGATATCGACCACCTCGGGGCCGACGGAGCCCTCGAGCACCGGGAAGCTATGATTGGTCCCGTCGATGCCCAGGGTAGCGGTCTTGTCGGTCATTCGGTCGGCTCCACAATCTGGTCGGCGAGGCGTGAGAGGCTCTCTTCCCGGCCCAACAACGCAAGCACATCAAATATCCCCGGCGACGTCGTGCGTCCGGTGAGCGCCGCCCGGAGCGGCTGAGCGAGCTTGCCGAGCTTCACTCCGGCGGCCTCCGCGACGTCGCGGATGGCGGCCTCTAGCGATGCCGGCTCCCATTTCGCAAGTGCAGCAAGGCGTTCGTGCGCCGAGCCCAGCAGCCCGCGCGATTCGGCGGTGAGCAGGGCGGCCGCGGCCTCGTCCACGTCGAGCGGCCGCGAGGCGAAGAGGAATCGGGCGCCCTCGGCGAGCTCATTCACCGTGTGTGCCCGGGCCTTCAACTCGGGCATGGCGCGGACCAGCAGCGCGGCCTGATCGCCGGCCAGGCCCAGCCTGGGCGCGATGAGCGTCGCCAGGCGCTCGTCTTCGGCCTCACGAAGGTAATGGCCGTTGAGATTCTCCAGCTTCTTGAAGTCGAAACGCGAGGGCGACTTGCCGACATGATCGAGATCGAACCACTCGATCGCCTGCTGACGGCTGATGATCTCGTCGTCGCCGTGGCCCCAGCCGAGCCGGAGCAGATAATTGGATACGGCTTCAGGCAGCATTCCGAGCTCGTCGCGATAGGCATCGACGCCAAGGGCTCCGTGGCGCTTGGACAGCTTGGCCCCGTCCGATCCGTGGATCAGCGGGACATGGGCGTAGGTCGGCTCGGGCCAGCTCATGGCGCGGATGATCGCCAGCTGGCGAAAGGCGTTGTTGAGGTGGTCGTCGCCGCGGATGACGTGGGTGACGCCCATGTCGTGGTCGTCGACCACGACGGCGAGCATGTAGGTCGGTGTACCGTCCGAGCGAAGCAGGATGAAATCGTCGATCTCGGCGTTCTGGACCGTGACCCGGCCCTGCACGCGGTCCTCGATGACGGTCTCGCCCTCTTGCGGCGCCTTCAACCGGATCACGAAGGGTTCGCCGGCGGGATAGTCGGTCCGCTCGCGCCACGGGCTGTTGATCCGGAACGGGCGCCGCTCCTTCGCAGCGAGCTCGCGTTGGGCCGCCAGCTCCTCCTGAGTCATGTAGCAGCGATAGGCGTGCCCGCGGTCGAGCAGCCGGTGGGCAATCTCGGCGTGGCGCGACCAGAATTGCGATTGATAATATTCGTGGCCGTCCCAATCGAGCCCGAGCCAGCGCATCCCGTCGAGGATCGCGTCAATCGCCTCCTTGGTCGAGCGGACCCGGTCGGTATCCTCGATCCTGAGCAGGAACTTGCCGCCATGATGACGGGCGAAGAGCCAGTTGAACAGCGCGGTGCGCGCTCCGCCGATGTGGAGGTAACCGGTCGGGGAGGGGGCGAAGCGGGTGACGACAGCCGAGGGACCTGGTTGAGACGAATGGCTTGCGCTCAAGCGCGCTTTCCTCTTCTTTTGGTTGTCAGATGCAATGGATGAGCGCCCCTAACATAGGGCAAGCGCCTCTTCCACAGCGGGCTCGGGGCTTTTGGAAGGCA